>CACZPW010000001.1 GCA_902783115.1 uncultured Ruminococcus sp.
CCGACATCACAAGCGCCATATCAATGGCGGGTGCCGCCATAATACCAATGCCGTTCAATTTGTAAGCCGTTACAGATACCGCCGTCGTAAAGCCCGCCACAAAGCCCCTGTACGCACTTACGGCACACGGGATCGCAATGCCTATCCTTAAAAATGAAAGAGTAAGCATAACAGCTGCCGTAACGGTATTTTCAACAGCCGTTCTAAAAACGATGCCCTTTATGCCGGAATCCTGAGTCATGGAGAAGCAAGCCTCCTTAAAGTACGGAATGAGCGCCCCGCTATCCGCCGATTTTACGAAAAACACAGCCCCCGCCGCAATTCCGAGAACGGAAAAAAAGAACAGAACATAAAAAAACACCCAAAGCATATTTCCATGCCTTATCGCAGATGACGGCATATCCTTTCACCCCCCCTGCTTCAGCCTATGCCGCAAAGCCGCACAATATGACGCATTGATTTTTGATGCCGCGGTTTTATCTGAACAGCCCGCACTCCCCGCCATTTATCCGGTAAGGCAAAAAAGTTAGAATATGTAAACTTATTCACCAAAAATGCTTCAAAATGAATAAAAATTTAATCAAAAATGTAAAAAATCGGTTATTTATCTTTAAAAAACTGCTCAAAAAAATTGACAACCCATATTTTTAGTATTATAATGTCTATTGAAAGCTGACCGGATAGGATTATTACGGTCGTGCAAATAAAAAACGGCGTGCACGAATAATTATGCATACGCCGGTAAATATAACAGGAGGCTATAAAAATGGCATTTACAAATCAGTATTTATCGGATCTCTACGACAAAGTTGTGGCAAGGAACAAGGGCGAAGTCGAATTCCACCAGGCGGTTAAAGAGGTGCTTGAATCTCTTGAGCCGGTCGTTGAAAAGAAGCCCGAATATATTACGTCGGGCGTTATCGACAGCATTGTTGAGCCTGAGAGGATCATCAAGTTCAGAGTACCCTGGGTTGACGATAACGGCAAGGTGCAGATAAACCGCGGTTTCAGGATCCAGTTCAATTCTGCTATAGGTCCCTACAAGGGCGGCTTGCGTTTTCACCCGTCGGTTTATGAGGGTATAATCAAATTCCTGGGCTTTGAGCAGATATTCAAAAACTCGCTTACAGGTCTGCCGATAGGCGGCGGCAAGGGCGGCTCGGACTTTGACCCCAAGGGTAAGTCGGATATGGAGGTTATGCGTTTTTGCCAGAGCTTTATGACAGAGCTTTCAAAGCACATCGGCGCGGATACGGACGTTCCCGCGGGTGATATCGGCGTAGGCGGAAGAGAGATCGGATATATGTACGGTCAGTACAAGAGATTGAGAAACGAATTTACGGGCGTACTTACGGGTAAAGGTCTTACCTACGGCGGCTCGCTTGCAAGAACTCAGGCTACAGGCTACGGACTCTGCTATTTCACAGACGCTATGCTCAAGGATAACGGCAAGTCATTCGAGGGTAAGACAGTCGTTATTTCAGGCTCGGGTAACGTTGCGATCTATGCGGTTGAAAAGGCTACGCAGCTTGGCGCAAAGGTCGTTGCAATGTCAGACTCCAACGGTTATGTATACGATAAGAACGGTATCGACCTTAACTGTGTAAAGCAGTTGAAGGAAGTTGAAAGAAAGAGGATCAAGGAATATGCCGCAACTCATCCGGACGCAGAGTACCATGAGGGCTGCAGCGGTATATGGACTATCAAGTGCGATATTGCTCTTCCGTGTGCAACTCAGAACGAGATAAACGAAGAAAGCGCAAAGGCTCTTGTTGCAAACGGCGTATTTGCCGTTGCCGAGGGCGCAAATATGCCGTCAACTCCGGAAGCTATAGAGGTGTTCCAGTCAAACGGCGTACTGTTCGGACCTGCCAAGGCCGCAAACGCGGGCGGTGTTGCTACATCAGCGCTTGAGATGAGCCAGAACTCAATGAGACTGAGCTGGACGTTTGAAGAAGTTGATGCAAAGTTAAAGGGCATTATGGAAAACATTTACGCTAACTGCGCAAGTGCCGCAAAGGAATACGGCGTAGAAGGCAATTATGCCGCAGGTGCAAACATCGCGGGCTTTATAAAGGTTGCAGATTCAATGAAGGCTTACGGTGTGGTTTGATTAAATAAATAAAATACCGGATCAAGGAAGAAGCTTTTACGTGCTTCTTCCTTTTGCAATATACGACATTTATTTGTTTTTACAAATATTGTCGGTTTTGATATTGCATAAAACGGAAATTTATGATACAATATGCGCAGTATAAATTTTGAGGAGGAGTTTTTTTATGGAAAAAGAACAGGTTTTAAAAAAATTACAGGACGGCGGTCTTGTTGCTGTTGTAAGAGCTAAGAGCGGCGAAGAAGCTATAAAAATTTGCGACGCTTGTCTTGCGGGCGGCTGCTCGTCTATTGAGCTTACGTTTACCGTTCCCGGTGCGGATCAGGTTATGAAGGAGCTTGCCGCAAAATATTCAAACGGCGAGATGCTTCTTGGCGCAGGTACGGTTTTAGACGCGCCTACGGCGAGAATCGCTATCTTGGCAGGTGCAAATTACATAGTATCACCCGGCTTTGATGCGGAGACGGCAAAGCTTTGCGGCACATACAGAGTACCGTATATGCCCGGCTGTATGACGATTACGGAGTGTATGACGGCAATGAGAGCAGGCGCGGACGTATGTAAGATCTTCCCTGCCGACTTATTCGGCCCCGCGATTATCAAGGATATAAAGGGGCCCATGCCGCAGTGTAAGATGATGCCTACGGGCGGCGTTGATGTAAACAACGTTGATCAGTGGATAAAGGCAGGCGCCATCGCAGTCGGCGCAGGCTCATCGCTTACAAAGGGCGCAAAAACAGGCGACTATGCCGCAATAACGGCTACGGCTAAGGAATTTATAGCAAAGATAAAGGCTGCAAGAGAAAGTTTATAATCAAAAGGAGAACATATAAATGGCAAAAATCGTAACAATGGGTGAAATAATGCTCAGATTATCAACACCCAATAATGAAAAGTATATCCAGGCAGACGAATTTGATATCAACTACGGCGGCGGTGAGGCAAATGTTGCCGTTTCGCTTGCAAACTACGGTCATGATGCTGAGTTTGTAACAAAGGTGCCCGAAAACCCGATCGGCGCATGTGCGGTTGCGGCGCTCAGGAAATACGGCGTTGAAACAAAGCACATTGCACGCGGCGGCGAAAGATTGGGTATTTATTTCCTTGAAACAGGCGCGTCCATGCGTCCGTCAAATGTAACCTATGACAGAGCGCATTCATCAATTTCAACAGCCGAAATATCGGATTTTGATTTTGACGCTATATTTGAGGGTGTGGACTGGTTCCACTTTACAGGCATAACCCCCGCCATATCAGACAAGGCGGCTGAGCTTACAGAGGCAGCTTGTAAGGCTGCAAAGGCTCACGGCGTGACGGTTTCGGTAGACCTGAACTTCAGAAAGAAGCTCTGGTCATCGGAAAAGGCGCAGAAGGTTATGACAAATCTTATGCAGTACGTTGACGTATGTATCGGAAACGAAGAGGACGCCGAAAAGGTGCTCGGCTTTAAGCCCGGTCAGACAGACGTAACCTCCGGCGAGCTTGAAATGGCAGGCTATCAGGATATATTCAATCAGATGTGCGATAAGTTCGGATTTAAGTTCGTTATCTCGTCGTTGAGAGAGTCCTTCTCCGCGTCACATAACGGCTGGTCGGCTTGTATTATGGACGGCGAAACAAGGGAATTCTACCGTTCAAGAAGATACGACATCAATCCGATCGTCGACAGAGTAGGCGGCGGCGACAGCTTCGCGGGCGGACTTATCTGCGGTCTTATAGACCATGCTGATATGGCTCCCGTTGACAGAATGAAGGCTGCTATCGAGTTTGCGGTTGCGGCATCGGCTCTGAAGCACACGATCCCCGGCGACTTTAACCTTGTAACCCGTGAAGAGGTTGAAACTCTTGCGGGCGGCGACGGCTCGGGCAGAGTACAAAGATAAGATATATAAGACAAAAACTGCGGCAAAACGGTTTTTAACCGTCCTACCGCAGTTTTTTATGCTTTTATTTTATGACTTATCTGATGGTGATAACAGATTTATTCTCTTGCGGAAGAAACACCTTCCCAAATACAGCCTTTAATAACATCCACTAACACCCTATAATTATCAACTGACAATATTGACGCGTCTAAGAGTTCCTCTTTATCTACATTTCCCCAATTCAGGTTATAGCCCATTCGCTTTGCCATAAGGCGGATAAATTCACGAATAGTTCTGCCATTGCCCTCTCTGAATGGGTGTATAATGTTAAGCTCCGCCATTACATATGCTAAATTATCAAAAATTTTTTCTTCGTCTGTTTCTCTGAGCATATTTTTTTCTTTTATTTTGGAAAACACTCTGTCAAGCTCTCTGTTAATCAGATTTGGCGGATAAAACATTTTATCTGCTTTACTTATTTGCTCTCTCCTGATTTTTCCTGCAAACGTATAAATATCTTCAAAAATAAACCTGTGTATATTCATAAGATGTGCTTTTGAAAAATTACCTCTGATCGGATTTTTCAAAAGCTCCATTTGCTTGATCAGTGTGATTTCTTCTTCAGCTGTTTTGAGAAGCGCGTTATCCCTTACATTTAATTTATTTTTCAGCACGTTACTGCCGGGATAGCAATAAATTGATTGAGTGGTTGTATAAACATCATATTTTGAAAACATAGTTATACCCTCTGCATATACTTACGCTTCAACTCTTTGATTACATCTGTATAGCTTGCCTCGCCGCTATCAATTTTTTTGAGGTTTTTAATGCTTTCTTCACTAACGATCATGCCCTCTACTGCAAATGTTCCTTTTAGATTTTTTAAATTGGTTTCAAAATTATTGGATGACATATCCGCTTTATTTCTCCAATCCGTATATTTCCCTGATTTAATTCTTGCATCGGTGGGTTTCTTTGCGTCTTTTGGCAAAAGCCAAGCACCGGCTATTTTATTTGCACCTGCAATTCTGCCCTCATTACATAAAACAGCAATTCTTCTTGCAGAAATCCCCCACATCAAACTCGCTTCTTTTATTGTCAGTATATCCATTTCAACACCCCATTCATCCACATTATATACCAAAAATAGAATAATGTCAATATTTTATAAATTTTCTTTTTATGCGTTAGAAAGCTTGTATCAATTATATGTAAAAGAGCTAACTGACATCAAAATCAGTTAGCCCGGATTTTTAGTGTTCCCAAACCTTGCCATCTTTATTAAAAATGCTAAAAATGGCTTGGCTATGCGGTATTTCATCATTCCCACTCGATTGTTGCGGGGGGTTTGGATGTTATGTCGTAGACGAGGCGGTTTACGTGTTTTACCTCGTTTACGATTCTGTTTGATGCCTTCTCAAGCACATCAAACGGAATCTTTGCCCAATCGGCGGTCATAAAATCATTGGTCGTGACTGCGCGGAGCGCAACGGTATAGTCATACGTTCTGAAATCGCCCATTACGCCGACCGATCGCATATCCGTGATCACGGCAAAATACTGATTTATACTTCTGTCAAGTCCGGCGTTTGCGATCTCCTCACGGAAAATAGCGTCCGCATCCCTTAAAATCGCAAGCTTATCCTCCGTTATCTCACCTATCACCCTGACCGCAAGTCCGGGTCCCGGGAACGGCTGACGCCACACAAATTTTTCGGGCAGACCAAGCTCAATGCCAAGCTTTCTGACCTCATCCTTAAACAAATCCCGTAACGGCTCGATGATCTCTCTGAAATCAACGTGTTCCGGCAAGCCGCCCACGTTATGGTGGCTCTTTATTACCGCCGCATCACCTGCGCCGCTCTCGATAACGTCGGGATAAATCGTGCCCTGCACAAGATAATCCACCTTGCCTATCTTCTTTGCCTCCGCCTCAAACACGCGGATAAATTCCTCGCCTATTATTTTACGCTTTTTCTCAGGCTCGGTTACGCCTTTTAGCTTACCTAAAAACAGCTCCTGCGCATTTGCACGCACAAAATTTATATCAAACTGATTTTTGAACAGGCTCTCCACCTCGTCGCCCTCATTTTTACGGAGCAGTCCGTTATCCACAAACACGCAGGTAAGCTGCTTGCCGACCGCCTTATGGAGCATCACTGCCGCCACAGACGAATCCACACCGCCCGAAAGGGCGCACAAAACCTTACCGTTGCCTATCTTTTCACGCAGTGCGGCAACAGACCTCTCTGCAAACTCAGACATTTTCCAATCACCCTTGCAGCCGCATACCTTGAACAGAAAGTTCTTAAGCATCAGCTGTCCCTGCACGCTGTGATTTACCTCGGGGTGGTACTGAACGGAATACAGCTTCTTCTCTGCATTTTCATAAGCGGCACAAGGGCAGGCGTCCGAATATGCGGTTACCTTAAATCCCTCTGGTACGACGTCTATGTAATCGGTATGACTCATCCACACGACCGTATTCTTGTCCACACCGTCAAAAAGCAGACTGTCGGACGTGGTTATCTCGGTTTTTCCGTACTCGCTTACAGGTGCGGTCGCAACATGACCGCCCAGTGAATATGCCATAAGCTGTGAGCCGTAGCATATTCCCAAAATCGGGATCCCGAGCCCGAATATCGCCTTATCGTAATGCGGCGACGCCTCGTCATACACGCTGTTGGGGCCACCCGTAAAGATGATGCCGACAGGATTTTTCTCCTTTATTTTTTCTATACCGTTCTTATAGGACATGACCTCGCAATACACATTACATTCTCTTACCCGCCTTGCGATAAGCTGATTGTACTGTCCGCCGAAATCAAGAACAATAACTGTTTCGTTTTGCATATTCCATTCCTCCGTTTATAATACGAATAAGCCCGGTGATATCATACCGCCGGGCATACCGCCTAATTTTTCAGGCTCTGCAACGGTGCAGGTATCCTACCGCCTCGTTTTACGAACCCGGCGGACGAATATTTATTTACGGGCATCACAGGCCCCGTACCCAAAAGTCCGCCAAATTCAACGATATCGCCCACCTTCGCACCCGGCGCAGGTATTACACGGACGGCAGTCGTTTTGGTATTTACCATACCTATCGCCGCCTCGTCCGCAATTATGGCGGATATCGTTTCTGCCGTCGTATCACCCGGAATGACTATCATATCAAGCCCCACCGAGCATACGCAGGTCATCGCCTCCAACTTTTCAAGTGTAAGCGCACCGCATTTTGCGGCGGCTATCATTCCGGCGTCCTCAGACACCGGTATAAACGCGCCCGAAAGACCGCCCACATAACCTGACGCCATTACGCCGCCTTTTTTTACTGCGTCGTTTAACAGTGCAAGTGCGGCGGTCGTACCGTGAGTACCGCACTTTTCAAGTCCCATTTCCTCCAATATATGCGCTACCGAATCGCCCTTTGCGGGAGTCGGAGCAAGCGACAAATCGACTATGCCAAACGCCACGCCCAGTCTGCTTGCCGCCTCCTGCGCAACAAGCTGTCCCATGCGTGTGATCTTAAAGGCAGTCCGCTTTACGGTTTCGGCAACCACGCCGAAATCCTTGCCTTTTACCTGTTCAAGAGCGCATTTTACAACGCCCGGCCCCGATACGCCGACGTTTATAACACATTCGCCCTCGCCTTCGCCCAAGAAAGCGCCCGCCATAAACGGGTTATCCTCAACGGCGTTACAAAATACAACAAGCTTTGCACAGGCAAAACCCTGCGTATCGGCCGTCATCTGAGCCGCCTGTTTTACGATCTTACCCATAAGAGAAACTGCGTCCATATTTATACCGGCTCTCGTTGAGCCGACATTGACGCTTGAGCATACAAGCTCGGTCTGCGAAAGCGCAAGCGGTATCGAGTTTATAAGTATCTCCTCGCCCGGAGTCATGCCCTTATGCACAAGCGCACTGTAGCCGCCGATGAAATTTACGCCGACCTCCTTTGCCGCCCGATCAAGCGTTTTTGCTATCTCCACAGCCTTGTACACCGTCGGCTCCTCAAGCGCGTCTACAAGAGTTGCAATAGGTGTGACGGAAATGCGCTTATTGATTATGGGGATTCCGAACTCCCGTTCTATATCCTCACCCGTCTTTACCAGATCTCGGGCATATTTGGTGATCTTATCGTATACCTTTTTGCAAACCGTGTCGATATCGGGTCCGGCACAGCTTTTTAAAGATATACCCATGGTTATCGTCCGTATATCAAGATTTTCGTTGTCGATCATATTGACCGTTTCAAGTATTTCAAAGCTATTTATCATATCCTACACCCCTTATATACGATGCATTGACGTAAACAGCTCTTCACGCTGGATATGAATGGACAATCCCATTTCTTTTTCGATCTCGTTAAGACTTTCGTTGAGCTTGTTTATAGAAACGCTGCTGTCGTATTCGATGAGCATTATCATTGTGAACATATCCTGCATAATGGTTTGGGAAATATCAAGGATATTTACTCCCTGCTCAAATAAAGTCATACTCGTTTTTGCAATTATTCCTTTTTGGTCGTGCCCGACCACCGTTACTATTGCTTTCATTTGTTTTAATCTCCGTTTCTGTTTTGACGGGCGGATAATATCCGCCCCTACTGTTTTAATTCTGTAAGATGCGCCGCTTATCCTAATTCCAATGTGAAAAAGAAGCAAGCAGATTGCTGTTTTAAGCGAGCGGTGCTGTTTATGCACCGCAAAGATGTGCGGCAGCCGTTAGGCTGACTTTTGGCTTTGCCAAAAGTTGCTGACCATCAGATACTGCCCCGAGCGAAAAAACTGTAAGATGCGCCGCTTATTTTTCACATTGACCTTTGTCGCAGTGCTTCGTACATAACCACGCCTGCGGCGACGGACGCATTTAATGAATTTATATCCCCGTTCATAGGGACGGATACGGTAAAATCGCAGTTTTCCTTTACAAGACGGCTTATGCCGTCGCCCTCGGAGCCTATGACGATACCCAATGCGCCCCGCAAATCGGTTTTATACATCAGATCCCCGTCCATGTCAGCCGCCGCTATCCATAAGCCTTCCTTTTTAAGCTCGGAAATTGCGGCGGAAATATTGGTAACACGGGCAACGGGCGTATATTCCGCCGCGCCCGCCGCAGTTTTTACGGCTATGCTGTTTAATCCGACGCTGCCGCGCTTGGGAATTATCATACCGTGAGCGCCGACGCAGTTTGCCGTCCTTAAAATTGCGCCCAGATTATGCGGATCGGTTATTTTATCGCAGACTATAACAAAGGGCGGCTCGTTTTTTGCCCTTGCACGGTCTAAAATATCCTTTACCGTCACATATTCAAGCTCGCTGACATACGCAACTATTCCCTGATGATTTCCGCCGCCAGATAATTCGTCAAGCCTTTGCCGCTCGACCTCCTGGATAATGATATGCTCTTCCTTCGCCTTTTTTATTATCGGTACCAGGGAGCCTTCATACTTACCCTTTTTTATCAGTATCTTATCTATTGTACGCCCTGATTTTATCGCCTCAAAAACCGGGTTTCTTCCGAATATCCTGTCTTCCATAATCACCGCACCTTATTGCAAAAAGACCACAACGCACCGTTTTACGGTGCAGCTGTGATCCGTTTTCAAGCTTTAATCCAATAAAAATTTGTCGTGGATCGCAACGACCGCTCGCTCTGCGTCCTTACGGTCAACAAGCACTGAAATCTTTATCTCTGAGGTTGCTATCATATTGATATTGATATGCGCATCGTAAAGCGCCTCAAACATCGTTGCGGCAACGCCCGAATTGTTTACCATACCCGCGCCGACTATGGACACCTTTGAAACGTCCTTCGTCCACTTTACCTCGTTGCACTTGATGATGCTCGCATTCTCCTCAAGCAGAGCAAGCGTCTTTTCAAGATCGTCCTCTTTTACGGTAAAGCTGATATCCTTTTTATCGTTATTGCCTATGGACTGGATAATAAGGTCAACGCAAATGCCGTACTTTGCCAATATGCGGAATATCGCAAACGCTTTGCCCGGAGTATTCTCGACTCCGCAAAGAGCGATTCTTGCCACATCGTTATCCCTTGTTACTCCTCTTACAACCATCTTTTCCACTTGGTCTACCTCCTTGACATAAGTGCCTTCATTATTGTTAAGGCTTGATCTTACCGATAATTTAACTCTGTATTTCTTTGCCATTTCAACCGAACGGTTATGCAAAACATTCGCTCCGAGCGATGCAAGCTCAAGCATTTCATCGTATGAAATATCGTCAAGCTTGTATGCTGTTTTGCAGATCCTCGGATCTGTGGTATATACGCCGTCAACATCGGTGTATATCTCGCACACGTCCGCATGAAGCGCCGCCGCAAGAGCTACCGCCGAAGTATCGGAACCGCCGCGCCCCAGCGTTGTTATATCGTCATATTTATTCAAGCCCTGGAATCCCGCAACTATCACGATCTTACGCTTATCAAGCTCGGATCTGAGTCTTTCGGTATCTATCCTCTTAATTCTTGCCGCCCCGTAATGCGTATCGGTCTTAAAGCCCGCCTGCCAACCGGTAAGGGATACTACCGGGCAACCAATCTTTTCAATAGCCATGGCAAGAAGCGAAATTGAAATCTGCTCACCTGTTGCCAAAAGCATATCCATTTCCCTTTTTGACGCGTTGGGATTTATTTCCATACCCTTTGCGATAAGGTCATCGGTCGTATCGCCCTGTGCGCTTACCGCAACAACGACATCGTTACCCGCCTTATACGTGTCCGTTATACGCTTTGCGACGTTCATTACACGTTCTGCGTCCTTTACCGATGTACCACCGTACTTCTGTACTACCAGTCCCATCCTTTATTCACCTTCCGTCCTTGATTTTAGCTCGGAAACAACCGTTCCGACATTATCTATTGATAAAATCTTACAGGTCCACTTATGCACGCTTTCCTTAAAGAAATTACTGATATTTTCATAAAATCTGTTATAATCGCTGTTTATAACAGACACTATCGTAGGTCCTGAGCCGCTTAAGTAAGTAGCCTTTGAGCCAAACTGATAGGTTTTTTCAAAGATCTCGTCCATACCGTCGATATAGTTTTTGCGGTATTGCTGATGCAGTCTGTCCTGAGCCGCCCATTTCAATATATCCATATCTCCCGAAACAAGCGCCGCCTGGAACATCGACGCCCTGCCGATATTGAATGCCGCATCGCCGAGACTCACTCCCGCCGGAAGAACGCCCCTCGATTTGCGGGTAGCCACGAAATAATCGGGTATCATAACGGCAAATTTTATATCGGGGTTTAATTTTATGCTTTTTGTTATTACACGTCCGCCGTCCATCATGGATATACAGAATCCTCCGTACAGGGCAGGCGCGACATTGTCGGGATGCCCCTCCATTTGCGCCGCAAGATCGAGTATCTCGTTATATTTGAGCTTTCGCCCCGACATGGCGTTTGCCCCGACCATTCCGCTTATGATACATGCGGCGGAGCTTCCCAAGCCCCTTGTCATGGGTATTTCGCTTTTCTGCGTGATTCGCACGCCGCGAGGTCTGCAGCCGACTGTGTCAAACACCGTTTTCATCGCCTTGAAAATTAGATTGTTCTCGTTCTGGAGAACGAACCCGCCCGGATTTACGGTTTTGATCTCAAGCCCGCTGTCGATTTCTTCCATACTGACTCTGTTAAACAGCCCTACCGCCACTCCGAGAGTATCAAATCCTGCACCCATATTTGCACTCGAAGCCGGCACTCTGACCTTTATCATCAGTCAAGTATCCTTATACAGGTCATAATATCCGAAAGCTCCTTTGATTTTGCCTCAACCTCCGATGCAGTTAACGGTCGGGTAACAAAGGCAAGCTCACCCGCTGAGATACTGTCCGTATGTGTTATCTCACCAAACGACTTCTTTACGTTTTCAATACTGTCACCTGTGCGGATAAAGTATTCAAACTTCTTTGCGTCCTTACCTGCCATAATATCCGTTTCCGGCTTATACCAGGTAAATTTCTTACTGCGCACCTTATGCTTTACACTGTCCACGATATCGGCAACCACCGCCGACGCCGTCGGCAGCTTCCCTGCGCCCGCTCCGTAGAACATAACGTCGCCAACGCAGTCTCCGGTAACCTTTATTGCGTTAAACACGTCGTTTACGCCCGATAAGGGATCGGTTTTCTTTACAAGCATGGGTGCAACTATCGAATACACCTTACCGTCCATAAATTCGGCATAGCCGATAAGCTTTATAACACAGTCAAGCTCCGAGGCATATTTCACATCGTCAAGCGTGATACCCACGATCCCCTCTGTGGGAATATCGCTGTAATCAACTGCCTCTCTCGAAGCAAGCGACGCAAGTATTGCGATTTTTCTGCATGCGTCATGCCCTTCTATATCGGCTGCGGGATTACGCTCGGCATAACCGTTATCCTGCGCATTTTTAAGAGCCGTATCAAAGCTCTTGCCGTTTGTTATCATCTGATACAGGATATAGTTTGTGGTACCGTTTAAAATACCCGCTATTTTCGTTATATTATTCGCCGTAAGGCATTGGTGTATAGGTCTTATTATCGGGATACCGCCGCCTACGGACGCCTCAAACATATAATTTACGTTTTTGTTCCTTGCGATCTCCAAAAGCTCCGTTCCGTATGTAGCAACCAGCTCTTTATTGGAGGTCACAACGCTTTTTCCCGCAAGCAGCAGACTCTTTGTAAATTCATATGCCGGATGAAGTCCGCCCATAACCTCGGCTACGACCGTTACCTCTTCATCATTTAAAATATCGTTAAAATCCTTGGTAAAAAGCTCTTTCTTGGGATGGTCAGGAAAGTCCCGTATATCCAGAATGTACTTCAGCTCCACCGTATCACCGGCGTTTTGCGCCAATTTACCGGCATTGGTCCGGATTATTTCATAAACACCGCTCCCGACTGTACCAAAGCCCATTATTGCAACCTTTGCCATTATCCATCCTCCTCGTAATAAATCGGGTGATTTGCAAAAAATACAAATACCCACATAATGTGTTATTTTAACACATTATGTGGGTAAAGTCAATAAAATATATGCCCAAAACTTGACTTATTATAAACCTTTAAACTGTTTACCTTGCAAGATATTTATATATCATTGCAGCCGCCTCAGCACGGGTAAGCCTGTCGTTGGGGCGGAATTTGCCGTCTGCGCCGCCTACTATGCCCATAGCGTGCAGTAATGCGGCATAGCCCTTATTCTCCGTTACGTCCTCGAACGGCGAAATGTATATGTCGTAATCCGCATACTTATCCGCGCCCATTGCCTTTAACATTATGATAGCGCCCTCCATACGGGTTATCTCAACGTTTCCTTCACCGTCCGCACTCTTTTCCTTAAGGTATTGGGGCAAAATCACATCTTCATAGAACACCTCGTCCAAAAGCCCCTCAAACTCGCTTGCCGTTACGGTATTGTCGGGCTTGAATTCCTTTTCAAAGAAGCCTATGTTAAATTCCGCAAGCTTATTTACGATATCCTTTGCCCAGTGATCATCCATATCGGTATAGCCAATGCCGTAATCCTCACTGTCCGGATCTGTTTCTTCACCCTTATAATTTACCGGATTTCCCGTATACGGACTTAAATTGCAAACGAAATCCGCAACGTAAACCGCACCTGTGGTTTTATCCTTTTCGGGATAAAGCTCTATTTCATAATCTGCCTGTTCAAAGAATTTATCGGCAGCCTCCTCGGGAGAGATTATACCCTCTACCTTCGGGAACTTCGCATCCCGGTCATAGCTTATCGTATAATACGTTACATAATCTCCGCAAGCCTCAATATATATGCCGTCGCCCTCAACGTCGATACCGTCATAAACTCTTATATAGTGTTTATCGTCCTCATCATACCTGAATTCGTCAAGCTTATCTCCCGCAAATGCCGATACCGCTTCCTTTTCAAGGCTTTGATTACGTTCTTTTCTTTCTCCGCCAAGATATTGGTGCATATTCACTATCTCGCCCGTAGCCGCATCCAAGCTTATGTAAACGTAAGGGCTATCCTTGCCGCCGAACTGCATATTATAGCAATACCGTCCATCGTAGCCCGATGACAGGCGGCAGCTTTTAAGCTCCATACCCGAAAGCTTGATATATTTATTTTTGCGTACCGCTTTTTCGGCATCGGCTTTGGAAATAAGTCCGGAAACATTGTTTAGCTCCTTCTCCTCCGCCTCGCTTAAATATTTTCCTGCCATCTCATCGCCCGCGCCGGCAGCGTTTCTTGAATATTCGCTATCCGAATACATGATTTCATACGGATCTACCGCCTCACCCGTAAGCGCGCTGATATACTTTGACGGGTATTTGTTTGCATATACGGGATAATAAATTTTGTTATCCTCATCATCATAGTAATATGAATACATAAGGCGCAGCCCTATTTTTTCCTTGAACGCTTCCACTGCCGCCTCACGGCTCAAAAACTTGGATTTATCCGGCGCTGCGAGCGGTCTGTAGCTGAGCTGAAAATTGCTTACTCTTTGGCAATCATCCGTAAGACTCACATAGCCGAAGCTGTTGAATACGTCAAAGCCGCCGACATTCTGCTTCAGATATACCGAATATCCGTTCCTTATCGAGCCTTTTTCGATCGTGATCTGAACTTCATCTGCGATATCGGGATTTATCCTTTTTATAAAATCCGTTGCTACAGCTTTTACCTCATCACTGCTTTTTGTCGGGAATTTGGCGTCATTATCCCACTTTTCATTATAGTCATAACAGCCGTAATAGGTTATAATACCGTCCTTGGTACAGTCGACATACAGATTCTTCTCGTCGCCAGACCAATAAAAGCTGTATCCGTCATCATCAGATTCACTGTTAAAATTCTCATACATATCCGTGTCGCCTATCCTTGATTTTACAAGCCGCAAGGTTTTTTCAAGCTCGCTTGTATCAGCCGCCAAAGCAGCCGTAAATGAGCTTAATGCCATTACTGAAGCAATCACGAACGAAATTATTTTTTTCATAATCGTATCCCCCTTCTTAAATACCGTTGTTGTTTCTTTTTTGCAGTTTTTCATTGCGTATCTTTGACATTTCCGCTTTTATGCTTATGCATTTTCCGTTTGCATATATTATATGGTCCCTTACCTTTATGCCTACGATATTAAGCGTGTTTTCAAGCAGCGTCGTGACCGTCATATCAGCCTGCGACGCACAGGCTATGCCGCTTGGGTGATTGTGCGCAAATACCACCTGCGCACAGTCGCACTCGACCGCAAAGCGGACTACCTTACCCAGATCGACCTCCGAGCTTTCAAAGCTTCCCACATTCAAAAGCCGCTGTTTCATTATATTATCCTTGGGATCAAGGCATATCATGTGCAGCTCTTCACGCTTCTTGCCCAAAAAAATCTCGTTCAGAACGTCTTTGGCAGTGTCACTGTTAAGCTTTTTGGGTGGATCTTCCGTTTGTATATACATAAACAGCTCGCCCAAGGCGTTTAAAAACCTTGCGGAATTTGCGCCGACGCCTTCGACCTCTTCAAGCCTCTTTCGTGGAGTCTTCAAAACCCTGCCTATGTCCGGCCCGCATTGTTCAAGCAGACGGTGCGCAGCCTCATTCGTATTTC
>CACZPW010000002.1 GCA_902783115.1 uncultured Ruminococcus sp.
ACAGGCCTCCCGGACTGTCCGTGTTTACACACAACACCAATCGCATACAGACGCGGCCGTAGGGGCGGCACACTAAACCGGAATTTACATCACAGCAGGTATTTTTCCGTTATCCTTGCGCAGTCCTCAACACAGCCCGCGCATGGACGTTTTTTATAATACTGCTCCGTACGTTCTTCCGGCACGGCGGTTGAATTGTCGACCCGTATACCCGACAGCAGATCGCCGCATTCTGACGAGCCGTTGAGCTGCTCAAATTCGCGGATCATAGCCTGAACGACAGAATACAGCTCACCGCGTCTTTCCTTATCGCACTCATCGCCCGACGAAAGCTTCAGACCTGCCAAAAACACCATGCCCGATACTGCGCCGCAGGTTTTTCTGAGCCTGCCAATTCCGCCGCCAAAGCCCTCCATGGCTTTGACCGCAAGCTCCTTATCCATACCGAAAGCGTCCGCATACGCTCTTACGACCGCCTGCGAACAGTTATATCCGCTTTTAAAATAGCTTACCGCTTCTTCTGCTCTTGTCATAATTATACTCCCTTAATCTCCGAAGGATATTCCCATTTCTCTTGCCGCAAGTATCTCATCGCAGTCAACTGGCACACGCTTTAATTTTCCTGCCACCTCGCCCAGAGGTACGGGAACTATCAGACCGTTTTTAAGACCCGTCATATACCCGTATTTTTCCTGCTTTATAAGCCTTGCGGCAGCGGCGCCGAATCTTGTGCATAAAACTCTGTCATACGCACACGGGCTTCCGCCTCTCTGGAAATGCCCCGGTACCGTAACCCTTATTTCCTGTCCCATAGCCGCCTTCAATTCGTCTGCGATCCTGTACGATACCGACGGATACGGCATATTCTCACGCCCCGCCTTGAAGTCCTTTTTCTTCATTTCCGATTCGTCCTTTGATATCGCGCCCTCCGCAACGGCAAGTATCGAAAATCTCTTGCCATCGTTCTCGCGCCGCTCAAGCACCTGCGCCACCTTGTTTATATCGTAGGGTATCTCCGGCAGCAGAACAACATCCGCTCCGCCTGCGATACCTGCATACAGGTTTAACCAGCCGACCTTATGCCCCATTATCTCGACAATAAACACTCTGCCGTGCGAGGTTGCGGTCGTGTGTATGCAGTCGATAACCTGCGTGGCTATGTCAACGGCGCTGTAAAAGCCGAAGGTCATATCCGTGCCCCATACGTCGTTATCTATCGTTTTCGGCATGGTAACGACGTTAAGACCTTCCTCCCAAAGCATATTTGCGCTTTTATGGGTACCGTTTCCGCCGATTATAACAAGGCAGTCAAGACCTATCTGCCTGTAGGTGTTCTTCATTGCCTTTACCTTGTCAAGATTATTCTCCTCGTCGATCACACGCATCATCTTGAACGGCTGGCGCGACGTTCCCAGAATCGTGCCGCCAAGCGTTAAAATACCCGAAAAATCGGATTTTTTCATTTTTTTGTAAACGCCGTTTATAAGACCGCCGTAGCCGTCCTGTATTCCGTATATCTCCACATCGTCCGAAAACTGCTCGTACAGACTTTTTGCAACGCCCCTGATCGCAGCGTTAAGTCCCTGACAATCGCCGCCGCTCGTTAAAATTCCCACTTTTTTCATAGTAATCCATCCCTTTCTCAGTTGTTTCTTGACACAAGGTGATCCGTAAGTCCCATAAGGAACTCCGCCCTGCCGCCAAAGCCTCTTAAAATCTCTTTTGCCCCTCTGCTGTATTCCTCCACAAGCTCCTTTGACCTTTGAAGTCCCAAAAGCTTTACATAGGTGTTTTTATTCTGCTCGATATCCGAGCCTACAGGCTTTCCCAAAACCTCGGTGCTGCCCTCCACATCTAAAATATCGTCCCGTATCTGAAACGCTATACCAAGATTTACCGCAAATTCATCGGCAAGCCTCACCGTGTTATCGTCTGCGTCCGCAAGTATCGCACCCGCCCTGCACGCAGACCTTATTATGGCGCCGGTTTTTAAGGTGTGCAGATATTTGAGCCTGTCAACGGATATATCCTTTCCCTCGCTTAAAATATCCACTATCTGACCGCCTATCATACCCTCCGTACCGGAAGATACCGCTATTTCATGCATGGCGCGCATCGCATTTTTTGCGTCTTTGCCATAGCCCGACATCGTTTCAAACGCCTTGTTCAAAAGCGCGTCGCCCGCAAGGATCGCATTTGCCTCGCCGAATTTGATATGGCTTGTCGGCATGCCACGCCTTAATTCGTCATTGTCCATTGCGGGAAGATCGTCATGGATAAGCGAATAGGTATGTATCATTTCCATTGCGCAGGCAAACGGCATTGCCATATCCTCATCACCGCCCGAAATACCGCACCATTCAAGCATAAGTATAGGTCTGAGCCTCTTTCCGCCCGCAAATACGCTGTAACGCATCGCGTCATATATTATGCTTTGGGGGTTGTCCTCTTTCTTTAAATAGAAATCGAGCGCCGCATCTATTTTCTTTATTCTTGAAGCTAAATCAGGACTGTTCATTACCGAAATCCTCTTCCGTCATCTCACCGTTATCTCCCGCCAAAAGCACCTTGACCTTCTTTTCCGCGGTATCTAAAATTTTCTGGCAGCTTTTTGTAAGCTTTATGCCCTCTTCAAAAAGCTCAAGGGATCTGTCAAGTCCCGCCTCGCCCTTTTCAAGCTCCGATACTATGTTTTCAAGCTCGCTTATCTGTTCTTCAAATGTCTTTGCCATGTTTTTAATCCTTTCAAAAACCTATTGACCTTTTACTGTGCAGGCTCTTTGCCCATCCTTTAAGTGCAGATTGAATTCATCGCCCGCACCTATATCATTAACGCTCCTTATCACATCTCCGCTGTCCTTTACCGCTATGGCATAGCCGCGTGAAAGGGTTTGAAGAGGCGAAAGCGCGTCCAATTTGCCCGCCAATGTTCCGACGGCCTTCTTTCCATCGCTCAGCTTTAATTTAAAGCTCTGCTCCATCTGCTTTGTAAGATTATCGACCTTTATCCTCATATCGTCGATTTTGGTCTGCGGAGTACGCATGCCAAACCGCTTCATTATAAGGTTTGCGCTCTCGATCTTTTTCATGACCGCGCGCGAAAGCCTCGCGCCGAACATACTTATATTCGATTTAAGCTCCGTAATGTTGGGAACGGCTATCTCCGCCGCCGCAGACGGCGTAGGCGCTCTCAAGTCCGCAACAAAATCGGCAATGGTAAAATCCGTTTCATGCCCAACAGCGGAAATCACCGGAATATGCGAATTATATATCGCATGCGCCACCACTTCCTCGTTAAACGCCCACAGATCCTCTATCGAGCCGCCGCCTCTGCCGACTATCAGGGTATCGGCACAGCCGGTTTTGTTGAAATACTCTATTGCCGAAACTATGCTCTCCTTTGCTCCTTCGCCCTGAACAAGCGCAGGGTAGAGTAAAATTTTTGCCACAGGGTAGCGCCTGGAGATCACGTTTATAATATCCCTTACCGCCGCGCCCGTAGACGCCGTAACAACGCCGACGGTCTTGGGGAATTTGGGTATCGGTTTTTTATGCTCCGCTAAAAACAGCCCCTGCGCTTCAAGCTTCTTTTTGAGCTGCTCGTATGCGATGTACAGATCCCCGACGCCCTCCTTGCGCATTTCTTCGATATACAGCTGATATGCTCCCGACGCCTCATACACGCTTATTCTGCCCCTTGCCAGAACTTTCATACCGTCACCCGGCATAAAATCAAGAGTATGAACGGCACTCCTGAACATTACCGCCTTTAACACGGAGCCTTCATCCTTCAGGGTTATATATAAATGCCCCGACGAATGGCGCTTGTAGTTTGAGATCTCGCCCTTTATCCATACGTTGTTAAGTATGATATTATGGTCGAGGATCTTTTTGATATATCCGTTTATCTGACTGACCGTTGCCGTTCTCGGTGCTGATAACTGCTCCATACCTATTTCCTTTCGTTTGCCAAATATGCCAAATATGCGATACCTGCCGCATTGTCGGTCGAATACTCAGGCTCCGCAAAGTACACATCCGCATTTATTCCGCTTTTAAAATCGGCTCTTAAGCTCGAATTTGACGCAACTCCGCCGACTGTCATCACATACCTTAACCCCGACATTTTGACCGCTTCGTTTATCGCCCTTACAAGCGTTTTTGAGACCGCCCAGAGAACGGAGCGCGAAATATCCGCTTTTGCTTCGGTCTTTAAATATTCCTTGATCCTGTTCTCCGTACCCGAAAAATTCATATCCGTTCCGCTTACGCTGACGGGCATTTTAAGCAGCTTTTCAGACCTTTTTGACATTTCCTCGATATGTTTCCCGGCGGGAAACGGCATACCCATATAAACTCCCGCCCTATCGATAAGCTGTCCTGCGCTTATATCAAGTGTTTTTCCGATAACGGCGGCGTCAAAGCCGC
>CACZPW010000003.1 GCA_902783115.1 uncultured Ruminococcus sp.
CGCAGACACAATTCATGCAGCGGTGCTGTGCAAAAACCGCACAGCACCGCTGCAATTTATAAAAATCTGTGATTTTTAATTCACGCCGTAAGGCAAATCATTATCCTCGCCGTAAGGCAAATCATTATTTTGCCGCAAAGTACGGCAATGACCGCATAAACTTGTTATGCGGTCATTGTAAACAATATTATTTTCAATCAAACGTTGCCATGGTGTCTTTTTCCCAACACAGCACTCTTACTTTCTCATCGCTTTGAAGGTCATATGAAATATCCTCGGTATAATCACCGTCCGGAGCTATATCCCGGGTTGCCTTAAATACACGCACAAGCGCACCTTCGCTGTTGTAAACTGCGGTGTATATATCCGCCGATATCGAGGAATCCGTGTTATTCTTTACAAACACTGTTATATTATCCGAATCCATATCGTATTCGGCGTCAACATTTTTGCCGGAAATATCCCTTATAAATATATCATTAAATGCAAATTCTCCGCCGGATGGGTTATCTGAAAGCGCAAGCCCGTTGACTGCCAGATTTTCGGCAGCTGTTATTCTGATATGCACACTTTCCTTGCCGCATACCGCCTTTGGAAGCTTTACACCGTCAAATAATTGCTGCATGGTCTTCCCCGTTGTAAGCTTTGCGGCCGCTCCGTCAATATCTGTATACGTACTGCCGTCAAGGGAGTATTGGAGCTTATAGGAGGCAGGACCTTTCTTTGTTGCGCCCAGCTTTGCGCTCAAATACAATTTGTCATAATTGACTGTTGAGATCAGTATATCAACATAAGGAACACCCCATAGGTTCTTCTTGCTTGCGCTGACAACTGCAGGCGTATACGTTCCGTCACCGTCAGAATACGAATCGCCCGACCATTCTACGGTTTTTGTTTTTGCGCCGTCAACAGATGCAAAAAGTAAAGCATTATCCTTTTCCGCACCGACCGTTGCCTTGTAACCGTTTTCTTTATCGCCAAGGCTTATATCAAGATCGGTTGCGGCATCACCGTTTCCGTATCTGAAGCCTGCAACGATATGATCGTCCTCAGGCTGGTCAACGGGGTTATAATTCGGCTCCTCTATCGGATCCGACGTCACCTCTATGTAGCTGCCCTTTGTTGCAAAATCCTTTATCGTATCAATATTTTCATCCACCCATGCCGCACGGGTTCTTATGAAATTACCGAGCTTTGCGGGATCGAACGGATATGTGTAGTTCCAGCGTATCCTTGACATTTTTGCGGCAGCGTCCACGTATGCACCGTTGCTATCCGCAATTTCCGCATAGTCTTTAAAGATCGTCTTGATATTATTATCGTTTACATTGTCGTTGTAATATGCAAGCACATAGCTTATAAATTCCTTATGCTTACACAAAGCGCGGAAAAATCCGTCCTGCTCGTTATAGCCTATGAGATTCGGCAGCCACCAGCCCGTTCTGTTATCCGAACCTGCGCAGCGGTCATTATCCCAAACTATACCCATATATATTTTGCTGTCGATGCTGTCCTTATCCTTGTAGAAGAAGGTGCTGCCAAGTCCGTTATCGAGATTTGACGTAAGCTCCTGTTCAAGGAAATACCGTGTTGTGCTGTCCATATCCAAAACCTCGGTAAAATGCTTACCCGCATTCTCACCCTTGGTAAGATAGCCCTCACCGTATACCGCATCAAACAGGTCTGTCATCAAATCCCTAATATATGTATAGTTTTCATCGTCCGCCGTAGCGCCGAGATTTTCGGGACTCTTTATTGTAAGGCGGTTGCCCTGCGCCATAAACTGGATAGTGTCCGGGGTGTTATCTATTTCCACAAGATAGCCGCCGGTTATATCTATTGCGCTTATATCGCCGTTTGCACCGTCGATCTCGTCTTCAAGGTCTGATATGTTTACTCTTTCCTTGTTTATCTGCACCTTTTCGGCAAGCGTGTACAGACCTATGTATTCGCCGTTCATGTATACGTCCACAAATTCAGCCTGCGGCGTATATTGAAGTCCCATATCAACGCCCATATTGAGCATCGTCTTATTGTTCGTATGCATCTGCGAAGCCTTTAACAGAGTATAGGTCTTTGCCTTGCCCATACCCATAATATCAAGCTTGCCCTCCATCTTTACCTGATACGGACGCGGTCCGTTATTTCGAAGCGCCTGGCTCCAGCTTGAATTACCTCTGCCTCTGATCTCTACCGTACCGTTCTTTGTTTCATCCTTCTCGGCGCTTTGGTATACTGTTTCCCAGCCCTTTGAAGCCGCCAACTCACCCGGTATTTCAAGACGCATATCCCCGTAACACATATCGCTGTGGTCTTTTGAGTTGTTCATGGCATAAATACTGCCGTACTGCTCGTCTATATCAAGATAAAGCACCGGCAGATTTGATGTCATTGCGCGCGCAGTAAGAGTCATACCCATAAAGTCAACAGACGCCGTTTTATTATCGGATAAATCTATCGTGCTATCGGCTTCTGTTACCTCATCGCCGACCGTTGTTACCATAGTATATGTTATATGTGTAAGGTCTGCCGAGTACGGCATAAAGAAATAGCAGTTCGAGCCTGTTATATATGCACTCAGATCGCGACTTAAACCTTGATTGTTATCCTTTTTAACCACAACGGAAACGGTTTTTACCGCCTTTAGCTCACGGTTAAAGTAATATCCGTCATCTTCGGCAAACAAAAGCTCCGCTCCCGATACTTCCCCGTCTGCTTTTATAAGCGGGATCAAGATACTGTCAAAATCAATTACACCGTCCAAAATCACATCGCCCGATGAGGTCACACCGGCAGTATCGTCACCCTTGATCGATATAAGACCGCCAAGAGTTAAGCTGCCCGAGGCTGTGATCTGACCGTTTACAAAAAGATTTTTAAGCGTCACTCCCGTATCCGATGTGACATTGCCTATACTGTGTCCCTGTCCGTCAACAGTAACATTACTATGCACGGTAACATCACCGTTGATATCATCGTCAAGTAAAATCTCCGTAACCGAGCTGTCGGCAAGAAGCGATTCAAGCTCATCAAGCGTAGCCGCGCGGTTTTTGCCGTCATTGTAGTCCGGCAGGAGATAACAGCTCTCATGGGCAGTACCCGTTCCTATAAGCTTTAAGGTGCCGACAGAATATGAGTTTGTAATATTGTTATTGTCACTTGCTTTTCCCGCAAGCGCGCCGCAGTTCCATTTTGCGCTTACCGTTTTTGAAACGTTGAAGCAATCCGTCACGGTTCCGTATAGATTTCCTATGATTCCGCCTGTATAATTTGAGCTTGTATTGTTGTATACCTGTGCCGTAACGTCACCGTAGTTACCGCACCCGGCTATCGACGCCGTTCCTCTCGTATCGCCCGCAATACCGCCTATATACTGATGACCGTTTACGGCTCCATAGTTTGAACAGTTCTCAATACTACCGCCCGTACTTCTGCCTACGATGCCTCCCGAACGGTATGTGGTAACGGTTATGACACCGAAATTTGAACAGCCCGCAATACTGCCCGCATTGTCAATACCGCATATTCCGCCTGCACGCTCACCCGATGCGGTGATATCGCCTGAATTTATACATGCCGATATTTCACCTGTATTGGTGGATACGATACCTGCGGCGTCATTTTTTGCCATGACCTCCGAATAGTTTGCACAACCGCTTATCAAGCCGCTGTTCTGATATACGATACCGCTAAAATAATCGGGATTGCCGTCGGTTTCCGTAATTGCAGATGTAAGATCTGCCTTGTTTTCGCATCTGACAACACTTCCCGTATTAGAAAAGCATATTCCGCCGCCCTTTCCCGAAGCGGCAACGCTTACACTTCCCGCCGATACGGAATTTTTTATTAAACCGTTGTTCGTTTCACATATACCCGAGGCTTTTGTTATACCGCTGACCGTTACGATAGATTTAACATTTTCTACCGTACCGTTGTTGGTGATCGCCAATACCGACGCAGCATCGCACGACACAGAGCCGCTGACCGTCAGATCGTGAACATACGCCCCTTCATTTAATGTGCCAAAGATCGCGGCTTTGTTATCATTGGAGAAGATAATGTTTAATCCCGACAGAGTGTACCCGCCGCCGTCAAATTCTCCGCCAAAGGTCTTTGACGGTGCAATGGGCGAGATAAGCTCAATATCGTTTTCAAGCGTTACCGTCTTACCCGAAAAGTCATCGCCGTTATTTACGGTGTCGATGAAATTAAGGTAATCCTCCACTGTTGATATTGAAAGATTGTTGTCATTGTCTGCTGACAGAGTGACCGGTTGCAATAAACCGAATAATATTGTGATTGCTACGGCCAGTGATAATTTTCTCATAGCTTGTCACCTCTTTAATGGAAATTTTTCGTAAATAGTATATCATTTCGTGCACATTAAGTCAAGCCAAAACGGCATACACAAGAAAATACTTTGAAAACAGGGCTGTTTTTTGTTACACCGCACTAAAACCGTTCAACTATTTTCATTCATTTTCTTCACCATTTTCTACAACGCCCTCTATCATTCCCGTAACGACCTCGTTGAGACTTACAGCGTTATCGGGCGTAACCACAGGCTTGCCGGTTTGCGCTTCAATGCTCTTTCTTGCATCGCCTGCAACCTTCCTGCCGCTCTGCGCTATTACTCTGTTTTCTTCTAAGCCATAAGGATTTTGTGTTTTAGTAAGCTCAGTAGCAGTCGCCTCGGCAAGCATATTCAGTGCAAGCTCCAGCGTGCTCATATTATCACGCAGATTTTCTTTTTTCAGTCCTTTGAGATTTTTATATTGGCGTGTCGTCATTCCCGACCACGCCTTTGTTACTTCGTCAGTCAATATAGCGTATTCTTTACCTTGCTCTACGCCATGCGACTGCCATTGATCCGTTAATTCCCTACGTGCGCGTATTGTCTGCAAGCGCTGATTGATCCAATCGGCAGGATAACCTTTTTTAGCATAAGTTTCCAGTGCTCTCTCTATCGTCAATTCGGGATCAATGATTTCTTCTATGCGTTCTCTGCCCACCTGTGCAAGCCACATCTTGAAAGGCTCTGCTTTTTTAGACGGGATTGACTGAATAATCCTGAGGATTCCTTCTGTATCAGCCGCATTGATTTTCCTTTTTTTGCCATCCGCTGTCATCATGCGAACAGGGGTACAAATTGTACCCCACTTGGAATTTAACTCAGCATCACGACTTCTCATTTTCTTTATATATTGCTTTACATCCTTGCTTTCGGATAAAACCTCCACAACATCGGAAACCGAAAAGTACCACTCCTCTTTTTCTTCATCCCAAGCTGTTCTTATAGGTTGATTTTCAAATTTTTTAACGCTATCCTTCTTATTCATTCCCGATATCCCTCATAATGTATTAAACTCTTTGAAAACAAAAGCATTTCCCTGTATTTGATTTCGGCACCGCCAATGTGCCGCAGACACAATTCATGCAGCGGTGCTGTGCAAAAACCGCACAGCACCGCTGCAATTTATAAAAATCTGTGATTTTTA
>CACZPW010000004.1 GCA_902783115.1 uncultured Ruminococcus sp.
AATGATATGCTCAAGAGAATGCATTGCCGCCGTATCAAGCACCGGCTCCCTGTTCGGTCTTTTAAGCCGTATGTCGTATGTGGTTATCACGTCGTTTCCTATCCTGTCCTCACGGCTTGTAAAAATGCCGGGAACGATTTTCGTATGATCTATTGAAAAGCTTTGTATTAAATCCATCGTCTGTCTCCTGTAATTTTTTTTGTTATTTTAAATTTATAAACACAAGCCCCGCCATACAAAACGCTATACCGACAAGCTTGTTTACGGTGATAGGCTCCTTGTAAAGCATATACCCCACAAGGATAAGGACTATTGCAAGAAAAGCGCTTTGCACAACGGACGCGGCGCTTACCTGCCAGCCCGCCTTGTATGCGTATATAAAGCCAACCTCCAGGCCGATAATAACCAATCCGAGAACAAACGGCGCCCAATTAAGCTTTGTGTATTCCTTTATCAGGCTTCCTCCGCTGCTGAATACAAAATACAGTATAACGCTCGATACCGCCGCAACAAGGTATGTGACGGTAAGCGAGGCAAACGGGTTCATTCCCTGCGGTACCGATTTTGCGCATATCTGATACATAACGTTTGACATGACTACCAGCGCGATAGGCCATATATATGAAAGCATTGCCATACCCCTTAACAAACGCGGACTGCCGCAACAGCAACAGCCCGCATTATCCTTATTTTATTTATTTTACCTGACAGGTAATTTCGTTACCTATTGTATCTGTGAATGTGTATGAGAACGCCGTATCAATAAATTCAACGTCTGCATCATACATACCCTGTGCTACAACTTCTGCCCACTTCATAGCTGCTACATACGATGAGTGGAGAGTATCTCCGCCTGCTGTACTTAAGTTATACGTTGCGTCTACCTGCACCGTATCGCTTGACGTCTGAGCCGGCTTCATATCCGCTGTCCAGATAAAGTGCGGCATCTTTACATATCCGCCCTCTGCTACAGGTGTAACGGTAACCGATGCCAAAGTGCCGTCCTCATTGTATACGGGCGCATAGTTTACAGCCGCCTCCGCAGCCTTTGTGTCGATACCGGTACCAACCATAAAGTTATAGCTTAAGGTCGTAAGGTCTACATATATAACCTCGCTGCCGTACTTTGCAAGCATATCATTTGCAACATCTGTCATTGTCGATGAGAACTGCAAGCCTGTCTTGTAGTCATGCGCCGATGCGTTGGGTGATACCAACACAACCTTTATATCCTTTGCCATAGCCTGATCTACCATAGATACAAGTGCGTCATACATCTTTTCTCTTGTTGAATATGTTCTGTCATTGTAGCCTGACTCGATTATAAACCAGTCTCCGGGCTGCGCCATCTTTAACATGCCGGGGATCGCTGTTGCAAGCAGGCTCTCTGCGTATGAGCCGCTGTTTGCCATATTTACGACCTCAACATCGTCTGTAAAGTAATTGTCGATCACCTGTCCCCAGCCTGTTCTTGATGAACCTACCAGGGTAGTCGGTGTACCGTAATAGCTTGCTACAAGCGAGTCACCCGTTACATAAACCTTAGGAGTTCTTGTAACGATCGACGGAGCCTTTACAAGCTCTACAGATGAGATGTAATAGCCCTGTGCGCCGTTCGAGCCTCCTGCAATATCGGTTGTGCTTACCGTAACGCTGCCGCCATCAACAACTACGTCGTTTATTGAATATACCTTGTCCGCATCGGTCATTGCTCTGCCCGTACCGTCCTGATCGACGTTGTTGCCTACCATATAGTCATTTACATATATGTCAACTCTCTGAGTGTAGGTCTTTGTAAATGTCATATTATAGAAACCGTCAACGAAAGAATCGCCAAGCGGAGTCTTGTTTCCGTTAAGGTTGCCAAGGTCTTCATACTTGTAAACCGGAGCTATTTCATAGCTGTCTGCGCCTGTGGTATCTATTACCTCGGGAACTGTCTGAACCGTTTCCTGCGATACCTTTACGCCGCCCTTTGCTGTTGTTACAAGGTAGCCTATGATATTCTCCGACTCAACAAGAGCCGAAGCGTCAACCGCAGTTTCATTGCCGTCCGCCTTACCCGTTAAGTAATAGTTGTTGGCTGTTATTTCAATATCGTCCGAATCATCTTCGCCGACATGAACTGTGATAAGAGCCGTACCTGTGCCGATTACCGTGATAGTATTGCCAGAAGCGGTCACAATATCGGGATCCAATGATTCAACCCATATATCAACATAATCGCTTATATCCTGACCGTACCAGTCGTTTACATACTTTGCCTTATACTCGTATGTCTGACCTACCGCTACTGCCTTCGGGCCTTCGATCTCAAAGCCGTTTACAACAGGCTCGTCTATCTCTATTTCCTTTGTGCCAGTTACTGCGCCGCCCGACATTGATGCGGTAATTGTTGCAAACGTTCCCGGCTCAGCTTCGTCAGAAACCGTAACAACACCGTTTTCGTCTATCGAAACGCCTTCCAATGCGCCGCCTTCGCTGTCTGTTATTGTCCATGTTACCTCGCCCGAAAGACCCGAATCGAATGTAAACTGCGCGCTGTTTCCGCCCGGAAGAATCGAAATTCCGTCAGGTCCGATTATATCACCCGATACAATGTGACGGATAAGAACATAGTCAAGATTATCCGATGTATTATTTGTACCGTAAGCTCTCAAAGTAAGTACGTCACCTTCTGTAAGAAGAGCTGTTTTTGCTGCATAAATGCCATAAGCCGTACTTGATTTATCTATCACAGATGGATCTAAGTATAACAACGCTGTTTCACTGTTATAGGCTTCTGCGGCTGCAGCAGCCTCAGCCGATTTGTAAACCGCTGTACCTCTCTTCATAGGTCCGCCTGCAAATATAACCTGATAATTACCTGTCTGTGGAACTGTATAGAACGGAACCTGCGCAGTAGTAGCAGCCATTCTTCCGCCGGACGCAACATATCTGCCCGTACCGTAATTGCCGCCGCTTGCATTTAATATATCTTCCCACTCATCAAAATATACCGCATTCGGTGATTCTGCAACACTATATGTAAGAACAGTATCCAAAGTCAATTCAAATGTTTGCATTAAGGCGTTGTTTACAGGTGTTGGCTGTCCATTAAGAATCGTAGAATTTGTATCATTTACATAATCCTCACCTACAGCGTAAATCTTATCGTCTATACCTGTAATATATGCGTGTGAAATATATGTATACGAATCTCCCTCATAGTAACCTGATGCTATTGTTTCATTTGTGTACAATACTTCTGTACCGTCTGCTATATACTCCAAGCCGATTGATGACACAGCCTTCTTGCCGTCAACCTCTACGGTAACGACCGTACTGCCGTCGTCGGCTATTTCCATTCCGTCCGCATCGTCCGAAACATATACATATTTCATATCGTCCGTAATGATATCAGCCTTATCCACAACCGGCGTACCACCTACATTGCCAACGCCTGTCACAGTTTTAACAGTTTCATTGTCAAAAACATAATTTACGGTATACTCAACCGACTCTACAGAATAGTCACCCTCTGTTGTCTTGATGGTAAGGTTGTTAAATTCACATCTTCTACCTGCGTTATCATAACTTGAATTGATTACAAATGATGCAAGCGGATTTGTATTAGTCATCGTTACTTCGTGAGATGCAACTGTACTTGGCTTACTTGCACCACCCTTAAGACAACTTGTGTTTGTTGTAATTCTTCTTGTCAGATAGTCAAGAGTAATGGTAAAATGTACGGCTCTTTCCCATATTACAGTGTTATTGGTATAGAACAAATCATCTGTTGTAACTCCCAAACTGTTTGTTAATGTACCATTATAGGGAATAAACGAAAATTCGGCTATGTTGTCGCCACCGGCATCTTTGAGATAAAAGTTTACCGTTCTCTTATCCAATCTGCCGAATGCCAGATCAAACTTTACCTCAACCGTATCCTTACTTCCCGCATATTCCTCCTCAGGAATTGTAACCGTAGCTACGCTCTTACCTATAGCAAGGTTTCCGTCAGTCAAAATCTCATCAGGCTGGCTGTTTGCAGTAATTACCATTGAATTTACCGTACCTTCATACGTAGTACCTGCCACATTTATTGCAGCACCCGTATCATTTGTAAATACAATGTCCGCATTCGTCGTAACGTCGCCTGCTGCGGCAAATGCGCCTATGGTAAGGCTTGCAAATGCCGACGCCGACATTGCCAGCGCAGTGATCATTGACAATATTTTTCTTGTCTTCTTTGTCATAAATATATCCCTCTTTCTTTGTTTTTTCGGTCAATCACACAAACAGACCGATTATAATAGACGCTGTAATTATACAATATTTACAAAACTTTTTCAATAGCTTTACATATCTTTAATAGCTTATTTTTAGACAAATTTAGTATTGTTATTATCTCCTAAATTTTAAATAGCAGTTGATTTTTTCATGCGCTTTATATATAATGGTAATGCGATTATTTAAATTTTGGTTTAGCGTATTAAGGCAAGCCTCCCTTGTATTTAAAGTTGCTGCGCAACTTGCATCGCTCCGCGATGCTATGAAAGGGAGGGGGACCAATCTTTTATTGGTGGAGGGATTCATAAACACAAGGAATCCCCCAAAATCCGCAAGCGGATTTTACCCCCTTTGACAAGGGGGTCTCTCGGGCGGCTGATAGCCGCCCCTACAAATCTATATCAATTTACCTTAAGGGTACGACCCCACAGGCGCCATTGCGCCGCTTGCGTCGTGCCGCTGTTTATGGTATTTTCAGCACGGAACAACACATTGGTTGTTCCCTACAGCATACCAATATACCTTTATCTGCTAAACCAAAATTTGCCATAAAAATCTGAATGAGAGGTAACGAATTTGAATTACAGTCAGGAATATTTACAGCTTCTGGCGGATCAGTATCCGTCGATAAAGGCTGCGTCGTCCGAGATCATACGCTTACAGTCACGGCAGAAGCTGCCGAAGCTTACGGAGCATTTTATGAGCGATATCCACGGCGAATACGAGTCATTTTTACATATCCTAAAAAATGCGTCGGGCGTCATAAAGGACAAAATAACGGGCATATACGGTCTTACACTGTCGGAGAACGACCGTGATACGCTTGCCACGCTTATATACTATCCCGAGCAAAAGCTCGATTACATAAAAAGACACGGCACGGTAACGGACGACTGGTATAAAATAACCTTGAACAGGCTTATTGAGATATGCCGCTGTGTTGCGTCAAAGTACACACGCTCGGGCGTGAGGGAGCTTTTGCCCGAAACCTTCGGCGATACCATAGACGAGCTTATCCATGTAAATGTCTCCTACGGCGCAGACCGCGAGAAATATTACAACACCGCCGTTTCATCAATAGTGGAGCTTGGACAGGCGGATGCGTTTATAATCGACATTTCAAAGCTGATACAAAATCTTGCCATAGGCAAGCTGCATATCATAGGCGATATTTTCGACAGAGGCCCCAGAGCCGATATCATACTGGAGCGGCTTATGAATTACCACAGCGTGGATATACAGTGGGGAAACCACGACGTGCAGTGGATGGGTGCCGCCGCCGGCTCGCTTGCCTGCATTGCGGGCGTGCTTTCGGTATCGGCAAGGTATATGAATTTTGCCTGCATAGAGGACGGATACGGAATAATCGTGCGTCCGCTTACGGTATTTGCACTTGAAACCTACGGCGGCGATCCCTGTAAATGCTTTATGCCGCAGAATGTAAACCGTGTGGCGATATCCCAGCACGATATTGAGATATGGGCTAAAATGCACAAGGCGATAGCGATTATACAGTTCAAGCTTGAGGGACAGATAATAAAAAGACACCCCGAATTCAACATGGATAACCACCTGCGCCTTGATAAGATAAACTTTAAGGACGGTACGGTATCATTCGAGGGACAGACGTATAAATTAAAGGACACCAACTTCCCAACCGTGTACCCGGACGATCCGTTCAGACTTACGCCCGCAGAGGAGGAGCTTATGGAATCCCTGCGGTCATCGTTTTTGCATTCGGAGAAGCTGCAGCGGCACGTACAGTTTTTATACCGTGCGGGAAGTATGTATCTTTGCACGAACAACAACCTTCTCTATCACGGCTGTGTGCCGATGAACGGCGACGGTACCTTTACCGAGGTAACTCTTATGGGTAAAAAGGTATCGGGGAAATCTCTGCTTGATATGAGCGAAAAGCTTGCGCGCAACGCCTATTATATACGGCGGGGCAATCCCGAGCGTGAATACGGGCAGGATTTTCTGTGGTTTTTGTGGTGCGGTTCATGTTCGCCGCTCTACGGAAAAAATAAAATGACTACCTTTGAGCGCTATTTCCTTGACGAGGACGAGCCGAAAGAGGAGATAAAGGACGAATATTACAGACTGTACGAAGATCCGCAGGTATGTAACCGCATCCTGGAGGAGTTCGGAATAGATGCAAATTCATATTCCCATATAATAAACGGTCACGTTCCCGTTAAGCTTAAAAAGGGCGAAAGTCCCGTCAAGGCAAACGGGAAGCTGCTTGTTATCGACGGAGGTATGGCAAAGGCGTATCAGGAAAAGACAGGTATAGCCGGGTATACGCTTCTGTTTAACTCACGGGGTCTTATGTTGAGCGCGCACGACGCTTTTGAGTCGGTCGAAAGAGCCATAAAGGACGAACAGGATATATATTCCACTCTCGATCATATCGACTATGCGCCGCACAGGCTTTTGGTGGAGGACACCGATACGGGAAAGAATATCCAGAAAAAAATAAACGCCCTCCACGCGCTGGTTGAGGCGTACAGAACAGGAAAGGTAAAATAAGTCTGAATAGATTCAGACAGGGAATAGGTAATAAGGAATAGTGAATAGGTAAGGTGTAAAATGCTTCAGCATTTTGAATTATTCATATTTTTCTGTGCCTCGGAAAGGAATTGATATAAAAATGATTTTATATGAAAAAGAACCGCTTGTAATAAAAACAAAGGTGCCGCACGGCAATTACCTTGTCACGCTTAGCATAAAAGCGCACTGTGATACCTGCTACAGCGTATTTGTGCAGGATTGGCAGTTTGTCGCACACGAAAAAGAGATCAGGGACGGCACGGAGCAGACGCTCGAATTTTGCGTAAGCGTCCGGGATAAGGTTTTCAAAAACGGCCATGCATATAAGCCGGACGGCGTTGTGATAACCGTTGCGACGGACGGGGATATAACGGCAGTAAGCACAGTAACGCCCGCAGATGTTCCCACTCTGTATATTGTCGGGGATTCAACCGTGACAAATCAGCCCGCAGCTTTCCCGTATGATCCGGAGGAGGTTTACTGCGGCGTCGGTCAGCCCATCGGCATGTTCTTTGATAACGGTATTGCGGTCTCAAACCACGCAGAATCGGGCGCAACCACGCAGGACTGTATTGACGTGCATATTAAGGCGTTTGAAAAGGATATAAAAAAGGGCGACTTTTTGATGATAGAATTCGGACATAACGATCAGAAGCTGCCGTCTTTGTCAGCTTTCGGCGGCTACAGTGATAATTTAAGGTATTTAACGGAGCTTGCACGTTCAAAGGGCGCCGTACCGGTTTTAAATTCGTCCATAAACCGTATCATATTTGACGAGGACGGAACTGTTTTTGATCTGCTCGGCGATAACAGGCGCGCGGTCAAAGCGGTTTGTGAATCGGAAAATACGCCGTTTATCGATATGCTTACGGCG
>CACZPW010000005.1 GCA_902783115.1 uncultured Ruminococcus sp.
ACGGGCAAGCAGTGTTTTACCCGTTCCCGGAGGCCCTACAAGCAAAACGCCCTTGGGTATCCTTGCACCCAAAGCCACGAATTTTGCGGGATTTTTCAAAAATCCGACGATTTCCTCAAGCTCCGCTTTTTCCTCGTCCGCACCCGCAACGTCCTTGAATTTTACCTTTTTATTATCAGTATCAAGCCTTGCACGGGATCTTGTAAATCCGCCCGCACCGCCGCCCCGGCGTGTAAACATCATTATAAACATCACCGCAAACAGCACGATAAGCACGATATTTGAAACGGCAGTCCACGTCATTTTAGGCTCGTATGCGCTTTCCTTTAAGGTACCTTTTTCTATCTGCTCCCGCACATCATCGCCTATATCGTTTTGCATCACATCAAGCGACGGTATCTGCGCCTTTACCTCAACGGATTTATCGCCGTTTCTGAGCGTTGCGGTAACATTTTTACCGCTTATCACCATTTCCTTTACTTCTTCGTTCCTGACTGCGTTTACAAGCTCCGAATATGTTATCTGCGTACTGCCCGCAAATAAGCCCGAAGCAAACGTATATATCATATATACGACGATAAACAAAGCGATCCATGCACCGATTCCCTTAAATCTGTTCTGCAAATTTCTACCTCCAAACATTATTCCGATACGGTAAGCTTTACGCCCTCACCGTTAAATTCAAAACGCTTATCACGCCTGTGACCTATAATAGCCGCAACATTTTCGCCCGACACGAATATCGGCAGGCTGTTACGTTCGTTCCTTGGGATCTTACTGTCGATAAAATAGTTCTTGAGCTTCTTTTTCCCGTTCATTCCCGTAGGATAAAACCAATCCCCGTCCCTGCGGTTCCGTATATACATATTATCCGTATCTATGCCCGAAAAATACATGGCTTTGTCGTTTGCCCTGTGCTTAGCATTTTCAACTATGATCCTGATATTTCGCTCTTTTATATACACAGGCTCGTTGAGCTTTATTTTATATTCATACGGAGCTGTATCAACGGCTTTATCAATAACAAGTCTGCCGTATTCCATCCTTGCCTTAAAGCCCTTGGGAAGATCTATCGCCTTGCCGGTCACATTGTCCCGTATAAGATCCGCCGTACCCTCAATAAATTCGGATGAAATATCATCACTTTCAAGCACAGCAAGAAGCATTTTCTTTATTACAAGCCGTCTTATTGCGATATGCTCGTTTTTCAGCATACCCGCATCGGCGCTGTTACCAAAAACCGTTCTTTCATACACCGAATCCGATACCTGCGCCAAATAATCGGCATTATCGGACATTATATCCGCATTTTTTGCCGCAGTAGTAATAAAATTGGGATTGAACCCGCTTTCGATAAGCGGCAGAAGCCGGTGGCGTATTTTGTTCCGTGTATAGTTATCAAGCTTATTTGTGCTGTCTGTCACATATAAAAGTCCGTTATCCGCACAGTATAGCTCTATTTCCTGCCTTGTAAGGTCAAGTACCGGTCTTATGATATTGTCGCGCCTGTACGGAATGCCCGAAAGTCCCGGCATCGCAGCGCCGCGCATCATATTCATCAGTATCGTTTCGGCTCTGTCGTTACGGTTATGCGCGGTTGCTATTAAAGAAATCCCAAGCTCATTGCATACGTCGTTAAAAAACGCATACCGCAATTCTCTGCCCGCCGTTTCCTCGGATATGCCCCTATCCCTTGCGTATTCGGGCACATTCACGCTTTTTGACACAAATCTTACCCCCAGCTCTTTGGCAAAGGCTTTGGAAAACTCCATATCACGCCTTGCCTCATCGCCGCGTATATTGTGGTTTAAATGCGCCGCCGTAACGTTTATGCCCAAGGTGTGAAGAATATGGCACATCGCAACGCTGTCCGCACCGCCAGACAGTGCCGCAAGCACCGTATCGCCGGGGGCTATCAGATCATGCCGTTTTATTGTATGTTTTACCTTATTTAAAATGTTACTGCTCTTCACTTGCATATTCCACATTTGAAAACTTAGTGTACTGTCCCTGCCAGCTAAGCTTCAGCGTTCCCGTTTCACCGTTCCTGTTTTTGGCGATTATACATTCCGCAAGGGTGTCCTCACTGTCCTTTTTATAGTAGGATTCACGGTATAAAAACATTACGATATCCGCATCCTGCTCTATTGCGCCCGATTCTCTCAGATCGGAAAGAAGCGGACGCTTATCCGAACGCCCCTCGCTCGCACGGGAAAGCTGTGAAAGCGCGATAACGGGGATATTCAATTCCTTTGCCAAAATCTTTAACGATCTTGATATTTCGGATATTTCCTGCTGACGGTTATCCGCACGCTTACCCGCCTGCATAAGCTGGAGATAGTCGATAACTATAAGCGCAAGATTTTTTGTCTGCTTTAACCTTCTGCATTTTGCACGTATCTGCGCAACCGTTACCGATGCGGTATCGTCTATATATATGGGCGAATTTGCAACGGTATTTATGACCTCGCCTATTCTCTCCCAGTCATCCGCCTTTATTGTACCCGTTCTTATCTTTGTAGAATCAACGTACGCCTGCGAGCATATTATTCTGTTTACTATCTGCTCCTTCGGCATTTCAAGGTTGAAAATAGCAACGGTTTTTTGCTCGTTTATCCCGACGTGCTCGGCAATATTCACCGCAAGAGACGACTTACCCATACCCGGCCGTCCCGCAATAAGGATAAGCTCGCCGCCGTGAAGTCCGCCCGTTCTTTCGTTTATCTGATAAAAGCCCGTCGAAATACCCGTAAGTCCATCGCCGCTTGCACAGTCGTCAATGAGCTTCTGATATGCGCTCATCATAACGTCGCTTATCGGAACGATATCCCCCGCATCATCTGCGGAAACGTCGTAAATAAGCTGCTCCGCCTCTTCAAGCACTCTGTCAACGTTTGAACCGTCACCGTAAGCCATTTCGTTTATTTTTGCCGAATTTTCAATAAGCTTGCGGCGCAGCGCACGTTCCTTGATTATGTTTGAATAGTATTCAACATGATAGGTAGTCGGAACGTTGGCAACATCTCTTAAATATGCGATCCCGCCGACTGCGTCAAGCGTGTTGCGCTGTGCAAGCCTGTCGCTCACCGTTACAAAATCTATGGGCGAATTCTCGTTGAACAGCTCCATTATTACCGAGAATATTTCCCTGTTCGGAGTAAAATAGAAATCCTCCTCGGTCACTATCTGCGCCGCCTCGGCAACGGATTCCGACTTTGTTATAGCGCTGCCTATTACAGCCGCCTCAGCCTCCTGACTGTATGGAAGCTGTCTTCCGACAAGGTCGATTGGATTATTCGATTGTGCCATAGCGCTCACCACCGTTTTTTACAATTTCTTATTTCGCCTTTACTACTACTCTTAATTCTCCGACTATGCCCGTAAACAGTTTTACCTTTACCTCATGCGTACCTAAGGTCTTTATTGCCTCGTCCATAACAAACTTTTTCTTGTCAAGCTTTATGTGATGCTGCTTTGTAAGCTCGTCCGCAACGTCCTTTGAGGTTATTGAGCCGAACAGCTTGCCGTTTTCGCCCGCCTTCGTTTCGATAACGACCTCTATCTCCTTGAATTTGTCCGCTATCTGTGCGGCGTGCTGTCTGTCCTGCTCGGTCCTGAATTCCAAGGATTCCTGCTTGCCCTTTAATATGTTGAGGTTTGTAGCGTTTGCCTCCTGTGCAAGTCCTCTGGGTAAAAGGTAGTTTCTTCCGTATCCGTCGGACACCTCTACAAGCTGTCCCTTTTTACCCTGTCCCTTTACGTCCTGATTTAAAATTACCTTCATATCTCCATATTCCTCCGAAAACTTATTATTTTGTCTTTATGTAATTATTTATTTCCTTCTTTAAAAGCTCTATCATACCCCGTATCGTAACGTCATCCCTTTGCACCGCCGCAACCGTCGCATGGCCGCCGCCGCCCAACGCCTCCATGATAACGTGTACGTTTACATCGCCGACAGACCTTGCGCTTACACAGGTCCTGCCCTCGTCGGTATATACGACAAAGGACGCGCATACGGAATTTATATTCAGCATCTCGTCCGCCGCCTGCGATGCAATAACACGGATATTCGGCCAGCTATGCTCCGTATATGCAATACTGTAATTTGGCGCGACCTCCACAGCCGTACTTACGATTTGGGCACGTCTGTCATATTCGTCCTTATCCACGTTGAAAAGCCTCTTTACGTTGGCGGTATTGAGTCCCAGACGCCGCAAATACGACGCCGCCTCAAACGTTCTTACACCCGTCTTTACGATAAAGTTCTTCGTATCAAGTAAAATTCCCGTATACAGACATTCTGCCTCCGCCGCAGTTACGGCAGAGCCTATGGACATATACTGGATTATCTCCGTCACCATTTCGCAGGTCGATGACGCATACGGCTCATGGTATATAAGCGAGCAGTTGTTTATAAACTCGGTAGAACGCCTGTGATGGTCGATAAGTACTATCTTTGACGCCGCCTCGACCACCTTTTCCGATTGCAGCATACTCGGTCTGTGCGTATCAAGCACCACCACAAGGGTATCCTTTGTCATAAGCTCCGGCGCTTCGTCCGCCGATATGAACATATTTGCATATTCCTCGTTCTTTTTAAGCTCATCGTAAAGCTTTTTTACCGAAAGATACTGCTGGTCATAGACTATGTACGGGGTTTTCCCAAACTCTCTTACCGCCCTTTGCAGTCCCATAGCCGCCCCGAAGCAGTCATAATCGGCGTTTTTATGGCCGACGAATATCACCTTGTCCGAATTTTTGATGTAGTCCGTCAAAGCCGCGGCAACCGCTCTGGTTTTTACTCTTGTACTCTTTTCGTATTCACGGTTTTTGCCGCCATAGAATTTGTAACGGTTTACGTCCTTTAAGCCGACCTGGTCGCCGCCTCTGCCCTGCGCCATTTCAAGCGCCGTTCTTGCCGCCTGCTCGTTGTTTGATATATCCTCGCCCGTACCGATACCGATACTGACGCTTATCTGCTGTTTTACATTCTCGCCCGCAAGGCGTACCTTATCGAGTATATCAAAATTATTGTCTATATATTTCTGCAGATCCCTATGCTCAAAGAACAGGTAGTATCTGTCCCTGTCGATCTTCTTTATAACGCCCGTACTCTCGTTTGCCCAGCCGTTTATTATGCTCCTTAAGGCAGATGAAAGCTGTTGCTGTGAAGTGTCGCTCATTCTCTGGAATATCTCGTCATAGTTATCTACGCATATCACCGCAACATCGGTCTGGTGGTCAAGCTTCTGAGCTTTTGCCTCAAGCTCATCGGTTTTGTCGATAAGATAGAAATACACTATATGCTCATGCTCGTCTTTGCCCTGTGCAAGCTTTTCACGGACAATCCTGCTTGTAACCTCGTATATGCGTCCGTCTATTTTTATATCCGTTTTTGTGCCCTTGCCAAACCGCAGAATCTCCAACCACTTTATTTCCGGAATTATCGACTCCAACGCACAGTCATACATATTTGCGCCGCCAAAAAGCTGTGAAAACGAATCGTTATACCACTTTATGCTCCCGTCCGTCCTTGCCGCAACAACGGGCACGGGCGCAGAATTGAGCATATCAAATTCTTCCGTTTCCTCGTCCGATACCAAAAGCCGCAGAAGCTCGCCGGCGGCTTTTATACGGGCGTTTTCCATATAGATCGCAGCTCCCGATACGACAAGCGCCGCCGCAACCTCACCTATCCCGATATAAATATCAAAACCCGGATAAAATATATTTAAAAGTCCGCACGATATCAAAATAACGGCACAAACAACCGCCAAGGCTATAACCGACCTTGTTCTGTTCCGATACTTTTTCATACTTTCCTCCCAAACCCCGACATTGTGCAATATCCGCCAAGCGGTAATGCGGCGGGAATACCAAGGCGCTGTATCAGCGACTGTTTATATGCTTTTTAAGCTCGGACATATCCGAAAATTCCAGCTCCAGCTCATGGTTATTGTCGATGGCGATATTCAAAAGCTCGTTTATGCGCCCATCGACAGCCGAAAATCCGATACCCAGTCTTTTTGCAAGCAGATAATCCATCGCTATGATCGTCGCAAGTCCCTCACGGACTGCGTCATATCCCTCGATCTCGTCACACGCCGCCAAATTTCTGTAAAGATTTGCGACCTCCGACAAAATCTCGCCCTTTATTGTGTCAATTGCCCGCATATTTGTAGAAACAGCCATTTTTTTGTCCTCCTAAATCCTTGATGTTTAAAGCAAATTTCTATATGACGTACAATTTTAAATAATCTTATGCAATTATATATTGTAGCACAAAGGCTTTATTAAGTCAACAAAAAAAAGACCTCTTTGATAAAATGCAAAAACTCAAAAAACAGGATCACAGCAAAACGATAAATATTTACTGCGATCCTTTGATTTATATATTATACGCAATCAGCTCTGCCATCCTTTTACAGCCGACCTTTGTCATTCCCTCGGACATTATATCGCCCGTTCTGTAGCCGTCAGACAAAACCTTCTTTACGGCGCGTTCTATTGCGTCGGGTTCTTCGCTCATATCAAGCGAATAGCGAAGGAGCATCGCCCCCGACAGTATCGTTGCGATCGGATTTGCGATATCCATACCCGCAATATCGGGCGCGGAGCCGCCGGACGGCTCGTAAAGTCCTAATTTTGTTTCGTTAAGACTTGCGGACGGGAGCATACCTATTGAGCCGGTTATCATTGACGCTTCATCCGATAAGATGTCACCGAACATATTTTCCGTTACCATAACGTCAAACTGTGCCGGATCCCTTACAAGCTGCATCGCCGTATTATCGACAAGCATGTGCTCCAGGGTAACGTCGGGATAATCCGCCGCGACCTCTTCGACGATTTTCCGCCACAGTCTTGACGAATCAAGCACGTTTGCCTTGTCTACGCTTGTGACCTTTTTCCTTCTCTTTCGCGCAACGTCAAACGCTTTTACTGCGATCCTGCGTATTTCCTGCTCGTTATACGAAAGCGTATCAACAGCCGTCATAACGCCATCGACCTCCTCGGTATAACGTTTTCCGAAATACAGACCGCCCGTGAGCTCACGCATTATAAGCATATCGAAGCCTTTTTCGCTTATCTCCGTTTTCAACGGGCACGCTCCGCTAAGCTCGGGATATAAAAGACACGGCCTTAAATTCGCAAAAAGTCCCAGAGCCTTGCGTATTCCCAAAAGTCCTGCCTCAGGTCTTAAATGTGCGGGCAGCTTGTACCAGGGTGATGTGGTCGTGTTTCCGCCGATCGAGCCCATAAGCACAGCGTCCGATTTTTTGCAAACCTCTATTGTTTCCCCGGGCAGCGGCTCACCAACCGCATCTATCGCCGCACCGCCCATAAGCACGTTGGTATAATTGAATTTATGCCCGTATTTTTGTGCAACGCTGTCAAGCACAAGTATTGCGGCGTCCACTATCTCAGGTCCGATGCCGTCACCTTTGATAACGGCAATATTAAATTCCGACATATTTGCCTCCTTATGTGTTTTAACGAATATACTTTTAAATCACAAATCCGTAAGGATTTGCACCTTACTTATTCACTATTCCCTATTACTTATTACTTTTTATATATTCCACCAGTCCGCCCTTATTGATTATCTCCTGCATAAACGGCGGGAATGCGACAGCTCTGTATTCCTTGCCCGTGGTTATATTTTTTATAACTCCGCTGTCAAAATCAACCTCTACGCTATCGCCCGCCTTTATATCCTCGGACGCCTCCTTACATTCAAGTATCGGAAGTCCGATATTTATTGAATTACGGTAGAATATCCTTGCAAAATCCTTTGCAATAACACATGAGATGCCGCTCGCCTTTATAGCTATCGGCGCATGCTCACGGGACGAGCCGCAGCCGAAATTCGCGCCGCCAACCATAATATCGCCCGTACTGTGATTATTTACAAAATCCTTGTCGATATCCTCCATGCAGTGCTTTGCAAGCTCCGCAGGCTCTGATGTGTTCAAATATCTTGCGGGAATGATAACGTCCGTATCAATGTTATCCCCGTATTTTATTACTTTTCCGTTAGCTTTCATAATTATATCCTTTCCTTATAACAGGACGAAAAAGAAGCAAGCAGGTTGCCGCTTTAAGCGATGGTGCTGTATGCTTATACCGCCCCGAGCGCAAAAGCGGTGAAATGCGCCGCTTATTTTTTGCCCTACATTACCTCCTCGGGTGCTGTTATCTTGCCCGTGATCGCAGATGCCGCCGCAACCTCGGGGCTTGCAAGGTATACCTCGCTTTTAACGTGTCCCATTCTTCCCAGGAAATTACGGTTGGTGGTAGATACGCACCTTTCGCCTGCCGCCAAAATTCCCATGTGACCGCCAAGACACGGCCCGCAGGTGGGTGCGGATATTACACAGCCCGCCTCGACAAGCGTTGATAGGGTACCGTCCTTTAACGCTTCAAGATATATCCTTTGCGTTGCGGGGAATACAAGCACTCTTATTCCCTTTTTCACCTTTTTGCCCTTTAATATTTTTGCGGCGTTTTGTAAATCGGACAGTCTGCCGTTTGTGCATGAGCCGATCACTACCTGGTCTATTTTTACATCGCCCCAGTTTTCGGGCGTTCTTGCATTTTCGGGCAGATGCGGGAACGCAACCGTATGCGGTACTGTTGAGAGGTCTATGTCTATGACCTTTGCATACTCCGCATCGTTATCCGCGCTAAACTCCTTCCATTCCTTTTTGGAATGTGCCTTCATATATTCCCTTGTCTTATCATCGACCTCAAATATACCGTTCTTTGCGCCCGCCTCTATGGCCATGTTCGCAACGGTAAATCTGTCGTCCATTGTAAGCGAATGTACGCCCTCGCCCACAAACTCCATTGACTTATACAATGCGCCGTCAACGCCTATCATGCCGATAATATGTAAAATCAGGTCTTTTCCGCTTACATATTCGTTCAGCTTTCCCGTAAGATTGAATTTGATAGCCTCGGGCACCTTAAACCACGCCTTGCCTATCGCCATGCCTGCCGCCATATCCGTTGAGCCTACGCCCGTCGAGAACGCGCCAAGCGCGCCGTATGTACAGGTATGCGAGTCTGCGCCTATTACAACGTCACCGGCCACAACCAAGCCTTTTTCCGGCAATAATGCGTGTTCTATTCCTACCTCGCCGACCTCAAAATAGTTTACAATATCCTGCTCGCCCGCAAAATTCCGTACCGCCATACACTGCTCCGCAGATTTTATATCCTTGTTTGGAGTAAAGTGGTCGGGTACAAGAGCAATTTTGGTATTATCAAATACGCTTTTTAAGCCCAGCTTGTCAAACTCCTTGATAGCGACAGGCGATGTAATGTCATTACCCAATACAAGGCTTAAATTCGCCATTATCAGATCGCCCGCACTCACACTTTCCAATCCTGCGGCATTTGCAAGAATTTTCTGTGTCATAGTCATTCCCATATTTTTCACCTCGTAAATTTCAATTACATTGTATTATACATCATTTAATGCAATTTGTAAATATGCATATTTTAATCATTTTCTGCAAAAATTTTCTTGAATTTCTTTATCAAAAAAGAGCCGTTAACGCAACAGCTCTTTATAATTCCGTTTTATTTAATACTTTGCAATCTTAAACGTTATGATCCCGTCATGCTCGGGCATATAGGCGTCGAACTCAACGCCCGCATTTGTAAGTCTTGCCTCCAACGTACCCAGATCGCTTGCATTGATGTTAAAGCAATCACCTACCGAGCCGTTTATGCACTCTATCAAAATTCCCATAGCTCTGTCATACTGCTTTGAATTTATGGTAATTACGCCTATTTCGTATGAAATACTCCCACCGGTGCTTATGCTGTAGCCATCGCCTATCGCATAAATGTTTTCTGGGGCGTCTGTGTTAAGACTGTATCCGTCGTCATCACCCGGGGGTGCTTCGGTAGCCGCAGGCTCGCTTGTCTGAGCGGGTGCCTCCGTTACGGCAGGTGCCTCTGCGGGAGCCTGCACAGGCGGTTCGGCGGTCACCTTCGGGACAGCCGTCGCTTTTGCGGTATTCCTTACGGTATTCTGCGATACGGCAGGAGCGGTATCCTCTTTTTTGGGAGCTTCCTTTTGGGGAGCTTCTTTTTGGGGAGTCGTCTTGACCTTCGTATTTTCTTCCTTTACCCCGGGCGCCGGCGTTGCCTTATCGTCAGGCTTCTGCACAGCCGCCGCAGGAGTCGCCGATACCTCATTCTTCGGCAAAGGCGTTGCTGCCGTTTCTCTTATGACGCCGCTTGCGTCATTGCCCATTTTATCAATAAGTCTGTCCGAATTGGCACCAACGACTGCCACAAGCAGTACGCAAGCGGCAATCGCTGAATACCTGTGCCAATTCTTTTTTAAATGACTGAATCTGTTTGCCGTCTCTGCTTCCTCACTGTCGATCCTCATATTCAGATTCTCCAAGAAATCAGAGCCAACCTCAATTTTCGGAAGAGTTTTGGTCGTATTTATCACAGACTCCAAAAACAAAAGCTCACGCTTACAGCTTTCACATTCCTGTGCGTGGGAGCGCATTTGCTGCTTTTGCGCGTCCGTTAAATCATCATAATTATCCAGCATACTCAAAAACGCATCGCAATCCACAAAAACTCCTCCTTTCATACAAATTTCAAATCAATTTCATTTCTGTTACTTTGTTAGACGCCAAATTATTCAAAAAGTTCCATTTTTAATAAATTTTTTTTACAAAATAATATCAAGCATCTGCATGAGATCGTCTATCCTGTAATCGCACAGCTCGCCTACGCCCGCCTGCCCGATATTTCCGCCCGATATGCCTACGCAGGAAAAGCCCGCAAGCTTAATGGATATAACTCCTGCGGAGCTGTCCTCGATGCCTATGACCTTGTGCCGCCTTTCAAACGGGATACCCAGTCCCACTCTTGCCGTTTCTGCATAAAGCCACGGATGCGGCTTTGGCGAAAGCTCGCCCAAAGTCCCCGTCTGCCCTTTTCTGAGCGCCTGACCTGCAGTTATTATAGAATCGTAAAAGTCAACGGGATCGCCCATATCGAGCTGATTGAATGCGGATATTATTTCGGGCATTGCCTTTTCGTAAAGTCCGCTTGTGACAAGACCGATCTTTATCCCCTCGCTTTTTACCGCTGTGAGAAATTCCTTTAAATGCGGCGCGGGCGTAAATGCGTCACTCTTGCCCCTGCCGTTGAGAATCTCGTTCATTTCATGGTTTACGATCTCAAAATAATACTTTCTTGCAAGCTCCAGGCTGCCTCCCTTTGCATATTTGTCGATCATATACTGTAAATGCTCCGAAACGGAATGTCCCGAAATAAACGGCTCGTCCTCCGCTTCTCTTTTGAAGCCGTTATCACCCAAAAGCCTTGCGGTCGTTTTTTCTATCACCCACATCCAAAAGCTTTCGCTGTGTACGCTTGTACCGTCAAGATCCATTAAGATCGCATCCGCCTTCGGCTCAAAATGCGTTTTATGCATCGGATAGACGGCAGGATAGCCCATACTGCTTTTTACATAGCAAAGGGTTTTGTCCTCAAATTCTATTATGTCGGTTTTTCTGTCGTTGGGAGTAAGTATTCTCTTTACTCCGTCACGCCCGACCTCAAAAAAATCACTTTTTTGTATCTCGTTCATCTTTTCCGTCCTTACCTGTACTTTTTTACAGATTTTCTACCCATCTTATCGCCATGTTTATCCACTGCTGTACCTCGGGCACTATACCCGCCTTGCTTGTTGCAACCCACTCGTTTGCAAGGGACAGACCGTGATCGCCTTTGGGGAATATGTGAAGCTCCGTCGGTATTTTTTCCTTTGCCAGGGCAGAAGCAAGCAAAAGGCTGTTTTCCACCGGCACACATTCATCGGAGAAGGTATGCCAGATAAATGCCGGAGGCGCGTCCTTGCCGACCTGCTTTTCAAGCGAGACCTTTTCCTCAATATCCTTATTACCCTTTGCCAAAACGTCTATCGAGCCTCTGTGAGCGTACCCGCCCGCCGTTATTACGGGGTAGGACAAGATCATACCGTTCGGTTTGTTCTTTTTATCCTGTCTTATTATTTTCTCCTCGCTGTTCCATAAAACGCCCAAGGATGCGGCAAGATGACCGCCTGCGGAAAAGCCGCATACTATGACCTTATCCGTATCTATATTCCAATCCTTTGCATTATCTCTTATTATGCATACGGCTTCCGAAAGATTTTCAAGCGCCGCAGGATACGCCGTATTTATCGAATAATATACCACAGCCGCATGAAAGCCTGCGGCATTAAAGGCAAGAGCTATAGGCTCCGCCTCCCTTTCGGCACGGGAAACGTAGCCTCCGCCCGGACATACGACAATGACCGGTCTTTTTCTGTTATTTTCAAGCGGATCCTTTATTATGTAGGTTTCAAGATATACATTTTCTCCGCCGCCAAGCTGTATTCTTTTATGAAGCATTTTTTTATTTTCCTTTCCGCATCCAAGCTCCGAAAAAACGGATTTTCACAAATTATACTACCGTTTTTACAAAAAAGTCAATACCCCGCATAATTATTTATGCTCAGATCTTATACATTTTCAGATAATTTTTGGTATTGTTTATCATTTCGTCAAACAGTTTTTTTGACTCATCCGGGGTAAGTCTTACAAGCGGATCCGATACAAACGCCTGATACGCCAGATCCGGATCTCTTAAAAGACCTGCCTCAACAACCATTTCCTGGCGCGCGGAAACTCCGGCTACCAACGAGCGCACATTCATCGGAAGTGCACCTGCGCAAACAGGTCTTACGCTGCCGGAGCAAAACGACGCATTTGTTTCAACCACCGCATCATACGGCAGATCCGATATCTGACCTTTGTTTGGCATATTCACATTTGTAACAAAATCTTCAAGTCCGAGTATTGCCCGAAGCTGCTTTACTCCGTCCTCCTCCGTAGGCTCGATAACGAACTTCTCCTCGCCCGCACAAAGACGCTTCGCTTTTTCGTCCCTTTGCGCATAGGTCTCACGCCTGTAGCTTACGGGAGTGAGTGCAAAGCACCAGTCTTCGACCTGTTCCCTGCTCTTTAAGTACCAGTCGCCCGGGCAAAATTCCGCCAGATGCCTGTCGCCCGCCGCCGCAATAACGCCGTATCTTAAGAACAGGTCAAATTTTACCTTTTCAAGAAAACTCATGTATTTGTTCCAATTTGCGGTCTTTGGACGTATAACGCCCGTTTCCTTATATTTTAAGGCAAATTCCCTGTATACGGGGAATAGATCTATGTTTTTATACCGCGCGTCGGTTATCCATGTAAAATGGTTTACGCCAAGAACGTTTATTTTTATTTCCTCACGCTTGACGCCCTTTATACCCAGAATGTCCTCCATTGCCTCTATAAGCACCTTCTGCGTTCCGAACACCTCATGACAGCAGCCGAATGCCTTGATTTGCGGGAATACCCTGTACATTGTCCTTATGCATACGGTCATGGGGTTTGTGTAGGATATTACCCATGCGTTGGGACATATATCCCTTATTTTGAGGGCAATTTCCTCATACATCGGTATGGTTCTTAGCGCCCTTATTATTCCGCCCGGACCCGTTGTATCGCCCACCGACTGGTATATTCCGTATTTCTCCGGCGTGTGAACATCGCTTTCCATTTCGTCCATTGTCCCGGGCAGAATGGAAATTATCACAAAATCCGCACCGCAAAGCGCCTCGTCGATAGTTTCAACAGCATGATAATTCCATACGGTTTTTGCGCCTTCGGCTGTGTTTGCAAGATTTCCTATACACTCGTTTCTTTTTGCCGCGGCGTAGTCCGTATCGTAAAGATACACATCGCCGCTTATATCGTCCTTTAATATCAGATCGCTCATAAAGCCCCACGCCCACTGTCTTGAGCCGCCACCTATGTACGCGATTTTGATGTTTTCGACCTTACCGTCACAATATTTCATGATTTATGTCCTCCCTGCATTTATATATTGTATATTAGTACCTATGTCAAGTATTGTCAAGCCTTTGTTTTCATATCAAGCACCGCAATCAGAATACTTGCCGCAATAACAAGCAGCGATCCCGCAAAATTCAGCGCGGTCATTGCGATATTGAATATGATCAGATCTACCAAAATACTTGTTACGGGCTCAAGCGTGCCGAGTATTGCCGCCCCTGAGCCGCCTATTAAAAACGTTCCCTCCTGGAACAGCACAAGAGCGGCTATATTGGTCATAACCGCAAACAGCAGCACCAAAAGCCAGCCCGCAGCGCTCACAGGATATGTGATATTGCCCGCAATGAGGCAGGCAAGAAGCATTATTACCGAAGAAAATACGGCAATATAAAAGCTGAACGTAAATCCGCCCATGTCCCTGTATTTAAAGCCCGAAAGCGATATTATATACACCGCATAGGCAAACCCGGACAAAAGGGCAAGCATACCGCCCATCACATTTATATCGTTGCCCGGGCTGTAAAAAAGAGCGACGCCCGCAATACAAAGCAGCACGCTCAGCATACGCCCCGCCGTTATCCTGCTCTTAAAAAGCATAAACTCGCCCAGAACAACGGCTGCCGGGTATATAAAATGGAACACCTCTGCGGTTCCCGCCGATATGTAATTATAGGACGAGAACAGCAAAAGCGGCGTTACGCAGCAGCCCATAAGCGCAATAAATGCTGTATAAGGCGCGGCTCTCGCCTCTATCCTGACAGATTTATTTTTATACAGTGCAAGACAAAAAAGGAGCGGGACTGATATTAAATTTCTCAAAAATACAAGGCTTTTGGGATCAACGCCCATTGCATATATTCCCCTTGCCATAAGCGGACTCATTCCATAAATAACCGCACTCAATATGACAAAAAGATAGCCCTTGAATAATTTCTTCCGTTCCATAGCCCGCCTTACCTTCAGCTTACCGATTATTATTCAGTCTTTGTCCGACAGCGCCGCCCGGATGGATAAGCGCAAACTGCTCCGAGGCATAGCCCGTTTCCTCAATGAGTGCTGTCTGCAAAGCGTGGAATATCATTATAAGCGCCGTTGTACTCGTCGTACCCTGGCAGTTATACTTATCCGTTTCCCTGTTTACATACTGCTTCAGGACAACGTCCGCACCCTTTGCAAGCGGTGAGGATAAATTCTCCGTTACGGTTATCACCTTGACGCCCTTTGCCTTGCAGATATCCAATATCGGCATAAGCTCCGCAGTTTTTCCGCCCCGTGATGCAAAAAGCATAACGTCGCCGGATTTTAAATACCCCGTTCCGCCGTGCACCGCCTCGGCAGGCGATATAAACCTTGCGGGGCGTTCTATACAGCACATCAGATGCGCAAAATGCCGGCAAGCTATCCCCGAATGTCCGCAACCCGCCGCGCCTATTCTTTCCGCATTCTTTAATAGCTCTACAGCGTCAGAAAATGCCTGCGCATCGAAATATTTTTTCATATCCCGTATACATTCCGCTTCGATATCATACGCCGCAAGCGCCATATCCATTGCTTCCTTGCTTATCATATTTATATCCCCCTAAAAAAGCTTTTCGTCAAGTCCGCAGTATCTTTTGTAGCAATCCGAATAATCCTTGCCCGACGGCGTGTAGACCTTATTTCTCTCTGCCGCCATATCGCACGCCTTTTCGACGCTTTCAAAAACTCCCGCCGCAACGCCCGCAAGTATTGCGGAGCCAAGACACGCGGTTTCGTCGTTTTTGAGCGTTACAAGGGTCTTACCCGTCATATCCGCTTTTATTTGACACCAAAGCGGACTCTGCGCTCCGCCGCCCATCGTCCGTATCTCGTCACAATCTATACCGCCGTAATCAAGACCCGCCTTTAACATACACGCAACGGACTCCAGAATACTTCTTACAAAATGCCCCCTTGTATGCTCCATGGTAAGTCCGTAAAATACGCCCCTTGCGTCGGGGTTGTATTTGGGCATGGTGGCTCCGCAAAGATACGGCAGGAACGTAAGCCCCGCAGAGCCTGCCGGAACCTTATCCGCAAGAGAGTCAAGCGCCTTGAAGTCATAGTCCTCACAGAAATTGTTTTTAAACCATTTAAGGGCGATGCCCGCCGTCGGCGTCCACAGAAGCAGGCAGTATTTTCCGTCATAATTTATATGGCAGGGTATCTTGCTTGCGACATCGTAGCCGGGCACGGTATCGGAGGGTACAAATACCACCATGGTCGTTCCCGTCATTTCGCTTATTATTCCCTTTTTCACCACGCCTGCGCCTATCGCTCCCGCGATCTGGTCTATCGCTCCCGTTACGATCTTTATGCCTTTATATTCGCCGATTGCCGTTCCGCACGGTATTATTTCGGGCAATACGCCTTTTTGTACGCCGATAAAATCAAGCATATCCTCCCACCATGTACGGTTATGTATATCAAAATATATGGTCGATGACTGCAGGGTAGGCTCTGTCACAAATCTGCCCGTAAGCCTATACAAAAGCCAGTCCTCCAGGAGAAATACCTTGCTTATTTTTGAAAATACGGAGGGCTCGTTTTCCCTTATCCATAAGAGCTTGCTTGCAGGCCAGGTCGCAGTTATCTCGGGCTGTCCCGTTACATCATAGACCTTTTTTTCGCCGAAATGCTCTTTTATCTTATCCGCCTGGTCTGCCGCGCGGTTATCAAGCCATACAATGGCTTTTCTTAACGGGTTTCCGTCCTTGTCCGTTACTATCATCGTTTCGCACTGAGTGTCTATGGAAAGTGCGTATATATTAAAATCTGAGGACAGCTCATCTATCGCCTCAGACGCCAATTCCCAGTATTTATCCGCATCAAACTCAACGGTATCGCCCGATACCGAAAGAGTGTAATCCTTTGTTACGGTTTTTTTGCAGACGGCATTTTCATCAAAAACAGCCGCCTTTAATGATGTTGTGCCAACATCTATTCCAAGTAAATATTTCATATTTTTTCTCCGCATAAAATTGTAGAACAGGCACGGGGGATAATATTCTCCCCCTGTAATTCCTGTCCCAAAACCGTTGATTTTTATCTCTTCTGCTGAAGATCATAGTGAAGATCGTAAGCCTTTTCCTCGTCCGTAAACTTGTGCTTTGTATCGATCACTTCACCGTTATTCCACTTTCTGTCGCCTACGTCCTCAGTCGTTCCCATAACCGTAACGTTTACCTGTCTGTGACGCGCAAGAACGTGATCCCAGTCAATGAAATATACATGTGCGAATTTTCCGCCGTCAAGGATACCGTCCTTAATGGTCATAGTCTCTGATCTTCCGAAGAAGCAGCTTCTTAAATGTCCGTCCGTATTCATGCTCGAATAATCGCCCGGCTCGTCAACGTATCTGCCGTACTGCGCATGAATGGGACCGGGGTGACGGTACTGATGCTCCTCGGCAAAGTCGGGGATCATCTTGCGCATGATGTCAAGAAGGTCATGCTGTAAATACTCCAGATCAAACGAATCAATATCGTGTGAACATTCCTGTACCATTACCGAGCAGGTCGTATGGTGCGATACTATGCTTACGGTACCGTTCTTTACGCCCGATGCTTCAACGATCTCGTTTATCTCCTTTGAGATGTCGTGAAACGTCGGTATCCAGCCTCTTGACTGCAATTCCAATTCCTTCTGATAAACTTTAAATTCCATTTTCTTTTCCTCCTGTGTTTTTTATTTTAATGAAATTTTATTTACTTAGGTAAGCTTTTTTTAAATCTGACTGCCATAGGCGCCGCAAACGCCGCCAATACAGCAGCTATAACTATCATTACAAGCCACAGCGTCGTGACCGTATTCCAGCCGAATATCTCCGCTATCCGGGTCATGCCGTAGCTTGAGAAAACCACGCCCGCGCTTGCAAGCGCATTTGCAACGCCCGCGGCGGTGGCATTTTTACCGAACGCCGTAAAATATGTATAATAATACATTAAAAACATATGCGTTGCGGTTGTAGTGAAGGTTACGCCGCAAAGCGACACCACCGCACCGCCTGCCGGTATCGTGCCGACAAGCTTTAATGCCGCCACAAACGGCACACACGCCAAAAGCATGATCGCCGTACCGGCCGCTTCGTCCTTTACGATCCTCGGATACAGTACAAGCCTTACCAGCACAAGACTTGCCAAGCCCGCAATTATAACAAATGTATTAAGCAGATTGCCTATGGACGGAGATATTTTTTCATATGATTCCATAAGCATGGTAGGCGAAAGCATTTTTGCTCCGTTCTCGACTGCCGCCCTGAAAAATACCGCAGGCAAAAGCAGTAAAAATCCGCTTTTTGCAAACAGCTTACACGTCCCCGCAGCGCCGCCTTTTACCTTGCTTGCTTTTGCTTCGTTACTTGTATCGGGCTTCTTTATATATTCTCCGTAATGGATACAAAGCTCATACATAATAACGGTAAGCACCGTAAGGATGATCGCCGATACGGCAAAGTTATACTCCCATGACGGGATAAATGCCGCGATCACATATCCTAAAAGCAGACCGAACGAGGTCCCAAACGATATCAGGAATATCATTTTCGGGCGCTCCTTCTCCGACATCTGCGATGAAATAACCTTGAACACGGCAGGCCACAAGGGCGCCTGAATGACTGCCCCTATCGTCCACACTATAAGTATAACGTAATAGTTATGATTAAAAAATATTATCATATTCACTATTGCGGCGCTTATAAGTCCGGTCTGTATCAGCCTTTCGGGGTTGTATTTATCCGCCAGAACTCCGCCCGCTATCTGCAATGGCGCATATACGGCATAATACATGGCGGTTATAAGTCCCGTCTGTGATTTTGTAAATACACCCTGTGCAACGATCGATGCCATCGCCGAATTGAAGCAGTTTCTTGTCATGTAAACCATACCGTACATGATCCATATGTATATAAAGAAATGTCTGCTCCTTTTTCTGCTTGCAAGATAAAGCTCCGGCTCATTGAGCATATCCATGATTAAATATCTCCCCTTTGTATACGTCCTTAATGCATTTCATCCCACGCCTTGCGAAGGTTATACAGCATTTCCTCTACCATTTCATAGGGCTTATCGGATTTCATTATCCCGCTTGTGGTACCGGTTGCCTGTGCGCCCAATTTTATGGTGTTATATACGTCTTTGCCGTTTGAGATGCCCGCCCCCTGCAACACCATGATATCGGGGTTTATTTCATTCACCCTCTTTATGGTTTCTGTAACGTAGTTTGCATCGCTTGTCACGCCCGTACCTATAAGCTCGGTAGGCTCGGCAACAAGCAGATTGGGCGACATTTTTGCGATCGCGCATAATTCCTCGACAGTATCTGCACATACTATGGTCGCAAGTCCGACCTCATCGGCACGCTCTATCGTCTTTTCAACAACATCAAGCGTTAATTTCTTTTCCGCATGGTTTAGCATTACGCCCTTTGCGCCCGCCGCCTTGACGGCTTCGGGCAAAACAGAGCCCAAGCCCCTTCCGGGCGTCAAATAATCCATGTGCTGTGCAAAAACGAGTATTCTTTCCGTATTGTCCGCCAAAAGCTTTATATCCGTATACTGCGGTGTGACGATCACGTCAAGGTCATATTTTATCGCCGTTTTGTCTATCACCTTTGCAAGCTTTAACATCCCCTCGCCGTACAAAAACGCCTTTGGACCTATCTCAAAAAACGGCGGCTTTATTTTAAAATCCTTATACATACTGCCTCCTAAAAGTCAAGTATTGTCTTGTCGCCGTATACCGCTTTCCAATCGCTTGTAAATCCGTTTACGGCAGCGTCCGTCATCGGGTGCGATATAGCCGCCTTGAATAATTCGGGAGCTATGGTTGCGGTATGGCAGCCCGAAAGTGCGCAGTTATGTATCTGCTCAACGTTTTTAAAGCTTGCCGAGAGCACCTGACAATCCAGACCGTAATTATCAAACTCTATAACTATATCCTCTACCACTCTTGTTCCGTCGCCTACGATATTATCGAGCCTGTTTACATACGGTGCAACAAAGTCCGCGCCAGCCTTTGCGGCTATCAATGCCTGCTGGGGCGTGAATATTGCCGTCATGGTAACGCCGATACCGAGCTTTTTGAGCATCATGGTCGCCTTTAAGCCCTCCTCGCCGATCGGAATTTTTATGTACAGCTCTCCGCCGACGGTTTCCTTTATCAGCTTTGCTTCTTCCACCATCTTTTCGGCAGTTGTCTGCACGGTCTGAACGTGGAGCATCTTATCATCGCCTATGATATTGCGGATCTCCTTTATAAGCTTCCAAAAATCCGTTTTCTCCTTTGCCACAAGCGTAGGATTTGTTGTAACTCCCGCAATCGGATAAAATTCGTTTATGTGGCGTATTGCCTCAACGTTTCCGGTGTCTATTAAATATTTCATATGATTTCAACCCCCAATATATCACAAAGATTTTTGATTTTTTCAGTATTGTCGCCGTAGGATATGATGTAGTGCTGGCACATTACCTTATCGGCAAAATCCTCTACATCGTCCAGAAGTATCTCAAGCCCCGGCAGCTGCGGAGCCGGCTGGGTCCAGCCTGCCTCCTCCCATTTTCTCGGCGTTATTCCCTCGCCCGTTACCATGTGCATATAATATTCACCGTCTATTGCGGTAAGTCTGCACATCGTAACCTTGCCTGTTTTTAGCTTTGATACGTTCAGAATTCCCTCCGAAAGCTCGCCGAACGCCGCAGGCATAACCGTTACATCTCCGTCTACCGCCTCGGCAGGCACATAGTCGGGTACGCCCGCTATTACACGATCTGTAAAGAATTCATAAAACTCCAGATACATCGCGCACTGACCTGTGAGGTATTTTACCATAAGCTGAGTTATGTTGCCCAGAGAATCGTTTTCGGGTATCGTGCAAAGCCCCGCCTCGTCCGAAAGGAGCATAAATATAGGCGCGGGCGGGAAGCCGAGAAGCTTTTTCATTCCGTCAACGTCCTTTAATGATATCGCACCGTAGCCTCTTTCATCGCATATTTCCTTTACTGCAAGATAGTAGCCCGCCGCCATCTTCATACTTTCGGGATTTGCAGGCTTTAAGAACTTCCACTTACTCATTGCCTTATCTATTACCGCCTGCTTTTCCCCGTCTGTAATTTTCTGATACCTCTGTTCAATTTCAAGCATTTCAAAGGTTTCAATCTCAGGGCCTATTTCACGCTTTAGAGATCCGCCGTCATAAAGAGTGCCGTATAAATTCATATCTCTGTAGCCTGCCATGCCCGATCTTGCATGACGGAGCTTTTTGGCTGCCGCTGCAGCAAGACAGTAGTTATACACAGTCTCTGTTTTTGATTTAAGCCCCACGATGTCGTATACATATTTAAACGTATACCCCAAATCGTAAAAGGTTTTTCTGAGCGCCGTTGTACCTGCCTGATCAGCCGTCGTTACAAGCCTGTCGCCCTCCATCCAGCCGCACAAGCCCCACAGCACCATCGGCTTATCCCTGAAATGCTCGCAAACCTTTACTACCGCATGGGTGGGTATCCAGCCCGCAATGCAGACGACAAGGCAGTCAAAATCCTTGCCTGTCAGAGCGTCAACAGCTTTTTTTATGTCCTTCTCCTCATAGTCGTCGGTCACGGGATAGACCGAAACAAGGTCAAGTCCCTCTTTCTTCAGATTTTCTTCGGCTGTCTTGCACTTATTGATAATAATATCAATCGGTGTGTTCACCTCGCCAAATCCTACAAATGCCGCTTTTACCATTATCATCATCCTTTCTTTGTCTTAATTATATTTTTACTTTACCGTTTTTGTCGATTTTGATATTGCTCATTTTTGAATATCTTTCCGGTATCGAATTGTCCGCCGAAATCAAGCTCACCCTCCTTTGGAGGCGTTGCATATCCCTCTTTATAAAGAGCTTTTTTGGGGGCGTTAAGCTTTGTTTTCTCCGCTATTTCAAAGAGCTTATCCATATCCTCTTTTCCGACGTACAGAACTTTTTTTATTTCAAGCGCATTTATACCCGGCCGCCCCGGGAAATCCCTTGACTGCTCGCCCGCCTGAGCTCCGGACGAATACGTTGTCGTGCATGAAATTATTGCGGCCCTTCCCGACGGTGTATCGATGAAGACAGGTCTTGAAGCCTCCGCAAGATTTCTTCCTCCGCCGCTTTGGAAAAAGCCCTCGGCATTGATATAATCTCTTACAGCGTCAAAGCCGTCATAATATTTAGGAAGATTTTTTTGAACGGCGCAATCGCCTACGGCTGTAATTCTCATAGCATATTACCCCCTATTCAAAATAATGCATAACAATATCCCTTACGATATTGACGCCCTTTTGAAGACTTGATTTTTCAACCCATTCCTCTCTTGTATGCGTTCCGCCGCCCATATACGCTCCCACGCATACTGCGGGTATGCCCATGGAATGAGGAATGTTACAGTCGGTAGAGCCTGATTGCTCGGAAATTTCAATGCCGGTATGCTTTGCCTGTACAGCCTTTGCAAATTCGGTCATTTCACGCATTTTTTCCGCATCAACATTTCTCATACAAGGTCTGTCGCCTACCTTTACAACCTCGACCTTTGCGCCCAACGATCTCATATATTCAAAAATTTCCTCAAACCGTTCCTTCATATACATAAGGTTATCGTAGGATACGCTTCTGTACTCACAAAGCATTTCCGCCTGCTGAGCTATTGTATTTACTGATGTACCGCCTGAAATATGCCCCACATTATATGTGGTTTTTCCGCCGCTTTTGGGTATTTCCAAATCATAAATCCTGCTTATTCCCCTTGATATAACATCAATGGCGCTTTTATTCCCGAACTTACTGTAGGAATGTCCGCCCTCGGTTTTTACCGTGACCTTATAGCGGTGTGAGCCTACGCTTACGTTTGCAACAGCGTCGTAATGACCGTCAAAGGTGTAAAACGCAACAACCTCCTGCCCGTATTTTTCCATTACCGCTTTTGTGCCTTTGAGGTTTCCAAGCCCCTCCTCACACGAATTGAAAACGATAAGAAGAGTGTTACGGGGCTTAGTGCCGATGTCGATTATATGCTTTAACACCGTCATAAGCATTATGACAGATACCGTATCGTCGCCGCAGCCGGGGCAGTACACGTTTTTTTCGTCCTCCCAAAACGGCAAAGGCTCGGTATCGGGAAAAACAACGTCCGTATGTGCCTCAAAAACCACCGTATCGCTTTTTTCTCCGTCAAGCTTTACGATTACGTTCCTTGCGGCGTCGATTTCGGCAGCCACACCCCATTCCCGAAGCTTATTAAAAATATATTCCGCCCTTTTTTCTTCGTGATGCGACGGCGCGGGAATAATACACAGCTCACGCCACAGAGTATTTGCAAGCTTGTAATATTTTTGCACCTTACGCCTCCTTAAACATCTTATTGATTTCCTCGGTCGTTTTCCTTACCAGCATCTCGCCGCCGGCATGACCTACCTTTCCGCTCGATACGTATGCGCTGTAATGACTTCCCTTTTCCGCCTTTTCGGTAGGCAAATATCCGCACTTTCCGCAGGCTAACTGAATCAAAATCGTCTGTCTTGCACGGCTCCTTGCGCGTATCTGATTACCGTAATCCAAAAACAGCTCAAACGGATTTGTTGCTATAGCAACGTTCCCGAGTCTTGCGATATGTATCTCTACAGGCTCGATATCCCTTGTATGCTGTAATTCATACCTCATTATCGTTCCCGTATGTATGTGCATTTTCGCATTATCATCAAAGTTTACATGATCCTCTACCTTAGCCGCAAAGCTTTCAAGCGCCTCCTTTGCATGCTCGTACTCCGCAGGCGTTACACGTCTTAAAGGCAGGTCTATTGTAAGCTTTTCGTGCTTTAATACCGCCTCGTCATACTTTGTACGGACTCTTTCAAGCGCCATTTCCATCTCGTTTACTATACGCTTTCCGACAAGCCAGCTTCCCTCTATATCAAACATCGAAGGATCGGCGTCACGCTCTATATAGTCGTTTCTTTCAATATTCGGATCGTCTATCGGGGTTTCGGGGTTTACCCACCTTATCATATCCCTCGGACACTGATCGCCCGCCGCAGAGCAAAGTCCCAGTACGAACAGATCCTCGCCGTACTTTTCACGCAGCAATATTTTCACCTTGCCCCAGTAATCGGAGGATATGAACATTCTGTGCTCCAAAACCTGCGCAGGGCAGGCAATATCTCCTACAACGCCCGTAAGCTTACCGTTTTCATCGTAGAAGAAGAGCATTTCTATTCCGCTGTCGTTTCCGCCCTCAAGCTCGGTAAATGACGCCATATTGGTATCGCCCCACATTTTTGCGGAGCCGTCCGAATAGCACACACGTCTGCACATACCTATTGCCGCTCTTCCAAAGCCCTGTGCAAATTTTCCGCTTCGTCTGTTCTCCCATGCCTCGACTACCGCTTTTGTGATACGTTCCTCCAAAAACAAAAATGCTTCTTTTCCGTCCATAAAATCATCGCCCTTTGCCGATACCTTGGGTACGTACTGCTTTTCGGGAGGAAGATATGAATCAAGAATTTCCTTGAATGTTCTCAGTCCGGTTTCCTGTTCATTGTTGCTTTCTCTTGCATAAACGTGCGATGTATGCGTATGTATTGCAGAAATAATTATCTTATCGGTATCTATCTCGCTATTTAAGCCCTTTACATTTTCTCTTACCTTTTCCAAAAGATTTTCGCCTATGCTCACAAGATCGCAGGAGCATATTATAAGCTGCTCTTCACCGTCCTCTATGGCAAGCGCCGTAACGGTTACGGGCGTTTCAACGTATTCGGATATTCTTTCCGCAAACTGTCCCGCAAGACCTATTTTTTTATCGGGTGTTATGCTGACCTCAGACCAGCCGATATTCAATTTATTCACAATTTTATCCTCCTTTGATCAAGCGTTTTGGTTTTTGTTTTGCTTTCGGTTTGATTATATATCAATTTCGTTTTAATGTCAATGCTTTTGGAAAATATTATTTTTTTATTGACAATTTGTTTGTTTTATCATATAATTCCAAGCGAAGACAGGTTTTGCGTTTCGGTCTTCAAACGAAAAAAGAAGGTGAAAATACCGCAACATCGGAAGAAAGAAAAAAGAAGGTGAAAATACAGTGACATCGGAAGAAAGAAAAAAGAAAATACTTGATATTATCAATAAAGAGGGCAAGGTAAAGGTCACGTCGCTGAGCCGCAGATTCGGCATATCCGAGGTGACGGTAAGAAGCGATCTTGCGGATATGGAATATAACGGACTTCTAAAACGCATACACGGCGGGGCGGTAAGCTCGTATAAGCCGTATTATACGATGAATCTCACGCAGCGTATGGAGGCAAACAGGACGGGGAAAAAGGCGGTCGGTGAAAAGGTCGCCGCAATGGTGGAAAACAACGATACGATAATGATAAATTCGGGCACTACCACGCTTTCGGTATTCCGTTCCCTGCCCACAGACTATAGTCTCAATATCATCACAAATTCCGTTACCATCGCATTGGAATCGGCAAACCGCCCCGGCTTTAACATAATCCTTTTAGGCGGACTTATAAACTCCAAGTATCAGTTTACCTACGGAGATGACGCAAACCGCCATATCGCAAACTACCATGCGGACAAGGCGATACTTTCCGTTGACGGTATCGACACCGCAAACGGCTACACCACCTATTACGATAAGGAAGCGGAAATAGACCGTATGATGCTTGAGCGTTCCTCATTTAAAATAATAGCGGCAGATTTTACAAAGTTCAACCGTACCGCATTTACCAAAATATCGGATATAGACAGCGCCGATATCATCGTTACCGACAAGGACATACCCGATGATTTTGACGAAGCACTCATCGAAAAATGTATAGTATTTGAATGAACATAAAAATTCGCCCAAAATAGGCGAATTTTTACATTAGCTTTAGTTTGCTGCAGTATTTCAAATGACGTAATAACATTTTTTATGCTTTATGCGGTCTGTGCATTTTATCGCAGCCCTATTACATATCGTAGGAGCTTTTTTGCAGTGTCAAATCTGCCGCCTCATCACCCAGATAGCTCTTTACGTCCATATCAAGGTATTTGCAAAGATCTACCATTTCCGCAAGCGTGTTAACGTTTACGGCTATGCCGTTTTTCATTCTGTCCTCACAGGCAAGAACTTCCTTTTCACCGTGAGTGTATATCCTCTCCTGCCCGTTTGCCTTAGGCGATTCGCGAAGCTCACAAAGCAGAGTCGACAAATGCTCGCAGATTGCGTCCTTATCGCCGAAGATAGCGGGATCTATAGCTATAAATCCGTGACAGGTGCCGCCCTTGCCGCCTATATGCGTGTGGTTTGAGGTAAGACCCATTGACAGAACAGATGTGAATATCTCGCAGACCATTCCGTAGCCGTAACCCTTGTGTCCGCCGCTCTGCTCCGTATTTCCGCCAAGCGGCATTATTCCGCCGCCCGCCTTTGCGACAATGTTTTTAAGCACGTCTGAAGCATCGCTTGTGGCATTGCCGTCCTTATCAAGCGCCCAGCCGTCCGGCAAAGGCTTCCCGAGCTTATTGTATATCTCAAGCTTACCCCTTGTTACAACAGTCGTTGATGAATCAAAGAAAAAGTCATACGGTTTTGCGGGCATTGCTATAGCTATGGGATTTGAGCCAAGCATCGCTTTTTTGCCGAAGGTGGGTACCATGATAGCCTCGGAATTTGTCATTGATATTCCGATAAGCCCCTCCTTGCACGCCATTTTTGCATAGTAGCCTGCGATCCCGTAATGGTTTGAATTTCTTACCGTAACAGCCGCCATACCTACTGTTTTTGCTTTTTCTATAGCCATATTCATAGCCTTATAGCCCAAAAGCTGTCCCATGCCGTCATGTCCCTCAATGACCGCCGATACGGGGGTCTCAAATACTACCTCAGGCTCTGCCTTTGGCTTTATGAGTCCCTTTTCGATACCCTTATGGTAGCGGACAAGCCTCTGCATACCGTGGGATTCTATTCCGTACAGGTCGCTCGTCAAAAGCACGTCAACGATAATATCGCTCTCGGACTGTGAAAATCCGAATTTGATAAATGCATCCGTACAGAATTTTTTAAGCTGTTCGTAAGAATAAGTAACATAGTTGTTCATCATATTGCCTCCTCATATTTAACTTTATTATCCTTAACCGCCGAAATCAATCGTCTGCGACTGTGCAACGCCGTCAACATACGCCGTTACGTTTACCTCGCCGCTGCCCGAAATGTCAACGGGTACCGTACCTGTATCGGATGGGTATTCACCCTCATGTACCAGTGTGCCGTTTACATACACCTCGACATATACGTTGTCCTGACCGTTATTCGGTATCGAAACAAAGAATGTCTGCGTACCCGACGCACCGCCGCCCTGGTTTGAGCTTGTCTGCTGCTGCGGCTCCGCTTGTTGCGGCTCCTCCTGCTGAGGCTCTGTTTGCTGCACCTCTGCGGGTCCACCCGAAATAACGATACCTATGCTCGTACCCGAATTTACGCTTGCGCCCGCACTTACGCTTTGGGATATTACCGTTCCGTATGAGCTGTCGGACGTTACGCTGCTGACGCTGCCCAATACCAGACCTGCGTCCGCCAAGAGGTTTCTTGCAACGTCCATATCAACACCCGTGACTTTCGGCACGACAGACTTGCCTGCCTGAGCGGTCTCGCCCGCTATGCCCTTGCTTAAATATATCGTGACATAATCGCCGCCAAACAGCTTTGTGCCCGATACCGGTATCTGCCTTATTACGTTGCCTGCCGGTACCGTTTTGGAATTTTCCTCTATGACCGTCGCCTTTAAGCCGGCATTGTCGATTATCTGCATGGCCTCGACTCTTGTTTTGTTTATAAGATCGGGTACTGCTATGTTTCCGCCCCTTGAGCCTATGGATACAACTATTCTTATCTCCGAATTCTTTTCGGTCGTTTTGCCCTTTTGCGGTGACTGCGTTACGATTTTCCCGTCCGGCACGGTATCCGATATCGAATACTCTATATCGCTGTCCAAAATCTTTAAATTCTTCTTTTTTGCAAGCTCCTTTGCCTCATCTACCGTCATATTGGTAAAATCTGGTACGGAAACGTTCAGAACGAAGTTGTTGACAAGCATATATATACCCGATCCGATAAGCGCTATGATCGCAATGGTTATTATCGCAAGCAGAGTAGCCATTCGGTTAGCCTTTTTCTGGGCGCGCTTTTTCTTTTCAAGCTCCCTTGCCTTTACAAGTCTTGCTTTTCTCTGACGCGCCTCAAGCTCCATTGCAAGCTCCTTTGCCTTCTCATCGCTTTCCTCACCGTCCTCCGCCGTCTTTTCGGGGTCGATCACATTCTTGCTCGGCAGAGGCTCCGATGCCAATATCGCATGGAGATCGTTGAGCATCTCCTGCACCGTCGTATATCTTTGCGACTGCTCCTTTGAAATCGATTTCATTACCACATAGGCAAGATCGGCAGGAACGTCAAGGTTTATGCATTTTACGTCCACCGGCTCCTCTTCAAGATGCTTCATTGCGATACCTACGGCGCTGTCGCCGTCAAACGGTACCTTTCCCGCAAGCATCTCATAAAGCACGATACCCATTGAATATATATCCGTTCTCGGATCGGTATGTCCGCCCCTTGCCTGTTCGGGGGATATATAGTGTACAGAGCCCAACGCCGTACCGCTTACGACCGTCGTTCCCGACGATACCGCCTTTGCGATGCCGAAATCCGTGACCTTAACGGTCTTATCCTCCGTAAGGATTATATTCTGCGGCTTTATGTCGCAGTGGATAATGTTATTGGCGTGAGCCTCGCTTATGCCCTGACCTATCTGAATGGCATAATCGCAGGCCTCCTGCCACGGAAGCATTCCCTTGTCCTTTATGTATTCCTTGAGGGTTATTCCCTCGACAAATTCCATAACTATATAGTTTAACCCGTCGCTGTTACCTACGTCGTAAACCGAAACTATGTTGTTATGTACAAGTCCCGCCGACGCCTGGGCTTCCTTGACGAAGTTGTTTACTACATTTTCCTCCTCCTCAAGAGAATCACGGAGTATCTTTATCGCCACATTTCTGTTCAAAAGCGTGTCCTTTGCCTTGTATACGGTCGCCATGCCGCCCGTACCTATTTTATCCAGAATCTCGTATCTTTCGCCGAGAAGCTCTCCCACAAGATTATCTCCAGTCATACTTTCAATTCCTTTCCATTACGGCTGCGGTTATATTATCATAACCTCCCGCCTCATTTGCTTTATCAACCAAAATTTTTGCCGCACCGTCAAGATCTTTGACATTGTTGAGTATTTCAAAAATCTCACTGTCATCAAGCATATTCGTAAGTCCGTCCGAGCAAACGAGTATCTTTTCCCCGTCATACGGCTTTATGATAATATCGACCTTTATAATATCTTCAACGCCCATAGCTCTGGTTATATAATTTTTCTGGGGATGATTTTTAGCCTGTTCCTTTGTTATCTCGCCCCTTGATACCAGCTCCTGGACATAGGAGTGATCCTTCGTTATCTGCTGTATTCTCTTTTTATCTATCGCATACACCCTTGAATCGCCGACGTGGGCAATTATAAGCTTTTGCTGATATACCATGGCAAGGGTAAGCGTTGTTCCCATACCCATAACCTTATGGTTTTCCTTTGAATAGGCGTAAATTTTGGCATTGGCGCTTATAAACGCCTGCCTTAAAACCTCGCCCGCCTCGACATAGTCAAGAGCGGTGCTGAGATTTTTTTCAAGCTCCGCATCAATGACCTCTACGGCTATGCGGCTTGCTACCTCACCGGCACGGTGTCCGCCCATTCCGTCTGCCACGACGATATACGGGAAGCTCTCGCCCGTTCCGATAAGAAAATTGTCCTCATTGACCTTTCTTACCTTACCTATATCGGTGGCTGCTCCGAATAACATTTCTGAAAATCACCCCTCTTTCCTTTTTTCCTTTAACTGATTATAACACCTTTTTCCTTAATTGTCCACAGGAAGCTGAAATATCTGCGCCAAGCTCCCGTCTTACGGTCGCATTTATGCCCAAAGCCGTAAGCGTATCGCAGAATTTCCGGATCTCCTCCCTTGTGCCCTTTTGGTACTCACGTTCCTCCACTTTGTTTACGGGTATCAGATTTACATGCCCGTGTACCGGCCTTATAAGCTCCGCAAGCTCCTTTGCCGCCTCCACGCTGTCGTTTACGCCCCGTATAAGCGAATATTCAAAGCTTATACGCCTGCCCGTAGCATTCAGATAATGCCTGCACGCTTTTATAAGCTCACCGATCTTATATTTATGATTTACGGGCATTATGGTATCACGGACGCTGTCATTCGGCGCATGCAGTGAGACCGTAAGCGTTATGGGCAGATCATATTTTGCAAGCTCATAAATTTTGGGGACTATTCCGCAGCTTGACAATGTTATGTGCCTGTAGCCTATATTAAGCCCCTTTTCATGGTTTACATTATGCAAAAATTTTATCACGTTTTCAAAATTATCAAGCGGCTCACCTATGCCCATAAGCACAATATTACTTATACGCTTCCCGATATCCTTTTGCGCAAATATTACCTGATTCAAAATCTCGCCCGCCGTAAGATCACGGTAAAGTCCGCCTATGGTCGAGGCGCAAAACCGGCACCCCATACGGCAGCCCACCTGTGATGAAATGCATATCGTAAGCCCGTGATGATATTCCATTACAACGCTTTCTATGCAGTTTTTATCCGGCAGCTCAAACAGGTATTTTACCGTGCCGTCAAGCCTTGAAACATATTTTTCACGGATCCTGAGCGTTGAAACATAGGTATCACGCTTAAGCTTTTCCCTTGTTTCCTTTGCAATGTTTGACATCTCGTCATACGATACCGCACCCTTTAAAAGCCACGAAAAAATCTGCTCCGCACGGAACTTTTTTTCGCCCAGCCCCACAATATAGTCTGTCAGCTCGTCATATTCAAAATCCTTTAGGTCCAATTTTACACACATAAAAACCGTCGCCCCTGTCTATATTCGGATAAAATGTCTTTTCGTATGTCTTTTCAAATTCGGGGTGCTTATTTAAAAATCCGCCGGTAATCTTTTCGTTTTCATCACGGTTTAAGGTGCAGGTGGAATACACTATGGCGCCCGACGGCTTTAAATACCGCGCGGCATTATCCAATATCCTTTCCTGCACGGATATAAGCGTACTCATATCCTCCTGCCTGTTCCACTTTATCTCGGGCTTTCTCCCGATTATTCCAAGCCCCGAGCACGGAACATCGCAAAGTATCTTATCGGCAATGCCCTCATAATCCGGATCGAAAACGGACGCGTCAAGACATTCTGCGTCTATTATATCAATACCCAGCCTTTGTGCGTTTTTATTTATAAGCTCTATTTTATGCTCATATATATCAAAGGCATAAATTTTTCCTTCATTTTCCATGATCTCGGCAAGCTGTGCCGTTTTCCCGCCCGGCGCGGCGCACATATCTATAACGCTTTCGCCCTTTTTGGGTGCGAGAACCCTTGCTGCCTGCTGTGCGGATATATCCTGAACGGAAAAATATCCGTTTTTGTAAAGCGCACTATCCGCAACGTCAAAGCCGTCACAGATTATTGCGCCAGCAATGATTTTCGGAGAATATTCCTCCAATTCCTTTATAAGCGTATCTGTATCGATTTTGAGCGGATTTACTCTTAACGTAAGCTGCGGGCTTTTTGAAAACGCCTCCATAAGCTCCTCGCAAAACTCATACCCGAAATCGTCCGTAAATTTTTTACAAAGCCATAAGGGAAACGAATATTTTACCGAAAGATATTCAAGAGTGTCGGCAGGGTATTCCGTTTCATACCTTGACGCGCTTCGCAATACCCCGTTTACATATCCGCCCGAAGCGCTGTGTCCGTACCGTTTTGCAAGGTTTACCGACTCGTTTACGGCGGCGCTTGCGGGCACCTTGTCCATAAACATTATCTGATATATGCCGAGCCGCAGGATATTCAATATATACACCGAAAGCTTTTTGAGCTTTATTTTTGAAAGCTTTTCTATCACATAATCAAGCGTAAGCCTTTTATCCAGAACTCCGTATACAAGACGGGTAACAAAGTACCTGTCCTGCGTTGTAAGCTTTTTTGCCCTTGCAAGCTCGTCCTTAAGAGCGATATTTGAAAATGCGCCGTCCCTGTCGGTTTTTACAAGTATTTTAAGCGCTGTTTCCCTTGCGGCGTCCATTTAGTTTCTCCTGTTTCTGTTGGCAAGAAGGAGAAGCCTCAAAAATTGCAGCGCCGTTGACGCAACAGCCGCAACATAGGTCATAGCCGCAGCAGTAAGCACCTTTTTGGCGCCGTCATAATCGCTGCCCTCCAATATGCCCATCGTCTTTATCGTCTCAAGCGCTCTTCTTGACGCATTTATTTCCGTAGGCAGCGTTACAAGCTGGAACAGAAATACCGCGCCGAACAGAATTGCGCCGAGCATGGCAAGCGAATACCCCGCCTGCGACCTTGCGCCGAGAATCATACCGATAACGAACATCGGCATTGACACACGGTTACATATATTCACAAACGGCACTATCCCGTTTCTTACCTTTATCGGCACATAGCCGACCTTATGCTGAACGGCGTGCCCGCACTCATGCGCCGCAACGCCTATCGCGCCTACCGATTGACTGTCATAGGTAGCGTCGGAGAGGCGGATAACGCCCTCTTTCGGGCTGTAATGGTCGGTAAGCTCGCCCGATATACGCTCTAACCTGATATTTTTTAACCCGTTTGCGTCAAGTATCTGCCTTGCCGCCTGCGAGCCCGTAAGCCCGCGCGCATTATATACGTCCTTATACTTGTTGAATGTACCTTTTACTCCGTAGGATGCGATCAGGGTAAATATAAATCCCACGATA
>CACZPW010000006.1 GCA_902783115.1 uncultured Ruminococcus sp.
GTTAAAATCCAATCACCTTATATGCTGTTTGTTATAATATTGTAACACAATATATAGTATTTTATCATAAAAAAGTTGCAAATGCAACCGTTTATTTTAACAAATTGTGCTATTATCTTAAATGTACAAATTTGAAGATTAAAAAAAGATATAATACAATATTTTGGAGGGAAAAACATGAGAATAATCAAGAGAAACGGCTCAGAGGTTTTGTTTGACAGAGAAAAGATAAAGGACGCCGTAAGAAAAGCAAAGGAAGCGGGTAAGGACAAGCATGAGCTGACGGAAGCGGATATCGACGATATCGGACGTTACGTTGAGGAGTATTGCAAAAAGATGGACAGAGCGCTGTCCGTTGAGGAAATACAGGAGATCGTGGAAAGCCAGATAATGGAGCATGGCGCGTTTGAAACGGCAAAGCGGTATATAAGATTCAGATTTACCAGAAACCTTGTCCGCAAGAGCAATACGACGGATAATCAGATACTTACGCTTTTAGAGTGCAATAACGAAGAGGTAAAGCAGGAAAATTCCAATAAAAACCCGACCGTAAACAGCGTACAGAGGGATTATATGGCAGGTGAGGTAAGTAAGGATATCACAGAACGTCTGCTTTTGCCGCCCGAGGTTGTTGAGGCGCACAAAAACGGAATACTGCATTTCCACGACATGGACTATTTTGCACAGCACATGCATAACTGCGACCTTGTAAACTTAGAGGATATGCTCCAGAACGGAACGGTCATAAGCGAAACGATGATAGAGCGTCCGCACAGCTTTTCAACGGCCTGCAATATCGCAACGCAGATAATCGCGCAGGTTGCCTCAAACCAGTACGGCGGGCAGAGCATAAGCTTAGAGCATCTCGTTCCGTTTGTGGACGTATCGAGGGAGACGATAAAGAAGCAGATAAAAGAGGAGATAGACGCGGTAGGCGGAGTGTGCGATAAGGAAAAGTTTGACCGTCTTGTCGAGGACAGATTAAAGCTTGAAATAAGCAGAGGCGTGCAGACTATCCAGTATCAGCTTGTCACATTGATGACAACAAACGGTCAGGCACCGTTTGTAACGATATTTATGTATCTGGGCGAGGCGAGAAACGACAAGGAAAAGCACGATCTTGCGCTTGTCATTGAGGAAATGATAAAGCAGAGGATCCAGGGAGTAAAGAACGAGGCGGGAGTATGGATAACGCCTGCGTTCCCGAAGCTTATATACGTTCTTGAGGATGACAATATAACCGAGGATTCCCCGTATTGGTACCTTACCGAGCTTGCGGCAAGATGTACGGCAAAGAGGCTTGTGCCCGACTATATTTCCGAGAAGATGATGCTCAGACTCAAAAAGGACAGGAACGGCGACGGACATTGCTATACCTGCATGGGCTGCAGATCGTTCCTGACTCCGTATGTTGACGAAAACAATCAGCCTAAATATTACGGCAGATTCAATCAGGGCGTCGTTACGATAAACCTTGTCGATGCCGCGTGTACGGCAATGGAGGAAGAAAATAACCCCGAACATTTCTGGGACGTACTTTCACAGAGACTTGACCTTTGCCATAAGGCGATGCGCTGCCGCCATGAAAGATTAAAGGGTACACCGTCGGACGTTGCGCCGATACTCTGGCAGTACGGCGCGCTTGCAAGACTTAAAAAGGGTGAAACGATAGACAAGCTCTTATACGGCGGCTATTCGACCCTGTCTTTGGGTTATGCCGGTCTTTGGGAATGTGTATACAGGCTTATCGGCAAGAAGCTTACGGAAAAAGAGGGCGAGGAATTAGGTCTTAAGATCATGCAAAGACTTAACGACGCCTGTGCGAAGTGGAAGGCTGAGGAATGTATAGACTATTCCATCTACGGTACACCGCTTGAATCAACGACCTATAAATTTGCAAAATGCCTGCAAAAGAGATTCGGTATCATTGAGGGCGTAACGGATAAAAACTATATTACAAATTCATACCATGTACATGTAACCGAGCCGATAAACGCATTTGATAAGCTTGCGCTTGAATCAAAGTTCCAGAAGCTGTCGCCGGGCGGCGCAATATCGTACGTGGAAGTGCCGAATATGCAGAATAATATCCCTGCCGTGCTTGAGGTCATAAAGTTCCTGTATGACAATATCATGTATGCCGAGCTTAACACAAAGAGCGACTATTGCCATGTATGCGGCTATGACGGTGAAATACAGATAGTCAAGGACGAAAATAACGGCAAGCTTGTGTGGGAGTGCCCCAAGTGCAAAAACCGTGACCAGGACAGAATGAACGTTGCAAGACGCACCTGCGGCTATATCGGTACGCAGTTCTGGAATCAGGGCAGAACTCAGGAAATACAGGAAAGGGTACTGCATCTGTAATGAACTACTGTGAAATAAAAAACTGCGATATTGCAAACGGTGAGGGTATACGGGTTACTCTGTTCGTGTCGGGCTGTACTCATCATTGCAAGGGCTGCTTCAATAAGGAGACATGGGACTTTGATTACGGAAAACCGTTTGATAAGTCTGCGGAGGACTATATCATAGAACTTATGTCAAAGGACTATATAAACGGTCTTACCCTGCTTGGCGGCGAGCCGTTTGAGCCTGTGAACCAAAGAGGGCTTGTTCCGTTTTTAAAACGGGTAAAGGAAACATATCCGAAAAAGGATATCTGGTGCTATACGGGATATACCTATGAAACGGACTTGCTCTCCCAAAGCCGCGCAAGGTGCGAGGTCACAGACGAGATGCTCTCATATATAGACGTTTTGGTGGACGGTGAATTTATTGAGGAAGAGTACGATATAAGCCTTAAATTCAGAGGCTCAAAAAATCAGCGGATAATAAATTTACATTAAAAGAGAAAAATACAGACTTTTTGCATAAGGTCTGTATTTTTCTCTTTCGGGTATTGACAAAAAGCGGTCATATTATGTAAAATTACAATATACCGGATTTATGGAGTGAGTATTTATGGAGCATACTATAGCGGCAATTTCAACGCCGCCGGGCAAGGGCGGAGTTGCAATGATAAGAATAAGCGGAGCTGACGCCGTAAAAATTGCGGACAGCGTATACAGGGGCAGGGGAAAGCTCTCCGACGCCCCGACGCATACCGTTCATTACGGGCATATCGTATATAATGGCGAGGTCATTGACGAGGTGCTTGTTACTCTTATGCGTGCGCCGAGGACGTTTACAAGGGAGGACGTTGTCGAGGTGAGCGCGCACGGCGGAACGCAGACCGCAAAAAAGGTGCTTGATGCGATAATTTCATCGGGGGCAAGACTTGCCGCGCCCGGCGAATTTACAAAGCGTGCATTTTTAAACGGAAGAATAGACTTATCACAGGCGGAGGCTGTCATTGACATTATAAACGCAGACAACGACCTGTCGCGAAAAAACGCCGTCACACAGCTTGGCGGTGCGCTGTCCCGTGAGATACAGGAGTTAAGGGATACTCTTGTACATCTTGCCGCGCAGATGCAGGTAATAATAGATTATCCCGACGAGGATCTTGCGGACGTTGACATTTCGGATATCGAGGCGGTATGCAGATCTGTTGAGGAAAGCACCAAACGGCTTATAAAGAGCGCCGAGAGCGGAGCGATAATAAAGGACGGAATAAGAGCCGCAATAGTGGGTAAGCCCAATGTGGGAAAATCGTCGCTTTTAAATGCGCTTGCAAGGTATGAAAGGGCTATCGTGACGGACGTTGCCGGCACAACGAGGGATATAATAGAGGAGAGTATAAACTTAGACGGCATCGAGCTTATTTTGGTCGATACGGCGGGAATACACGATACGGATGACGCAGTCGAAAAAATAGGCGTTGAAAGGTCAAAGCAGACACTGGATGCGGCGGATCTTGTTATTGTGATGCTTGACGGAAGCTATATGATAGATGACGACGATGTTTCCATCATAAAGCGGACAAGGGATAAAAAGCGGATAATCCTGATAAACAAGAACGATATCGGCAAGGGCAAATACACCTCCTCCGTTATCGCAAAGGCAAACGGCGATCGGGTGATCGAGATAAGCGCAAAAACTCTTGAAGGAACGGACGAGGTGCGAAAAGAGATAGCAAGACTTTATAACCTGGGCGAGATTTCAAGTAGCAGCAGCACCATTATTACAAACACACGGCATAAAGAGGCGCTTATAAATGCGGATAAGGCCCTTTTGAGGGTGCTTGAGGGAATAAATGCAGGTATGCCGTCGGATATCGTATCCATTGACATAAACGAAGCTATAGACGACCTTGGCGAGATAACGGGCGAAACAGTATCTGAGGCGATAGTAAAGGATATCTTCCAATCCTTCTGTGTGGGAAAGTAGGGTAAAATATGCGGCTTGATAGATATATTTCAAATTCGGGATATGCCACAAGAAGCGAAGTCAAAAAGCTTATAAGATCGGGTGCGGTGCTTGTAAACGGAAAAACGGTAAAAGCTCCGGATATGCATATTGATGAAAATGCGGATACGGTCACGGTAGGCGGCAAGGAAATACGCTATAAAAAATATGTATATCTTATGCTCAATAAGCCTGCTGGCTATGTAAGCGCAACCGAGGATAAGCATTATAAAACCGTAACGGAGCTTGCGGGCGATGAATATAAAGGCTATGATCTGTTCCCGGTAGGCAGGCTTGACATCGACACCGAGGGGCTTCTTGTTCTCACAAACGACGGAGCTTTTGCGCATAATGTGATAAGTCCGAAAAAGAATATATATAAAAAGTATTTTGCGGTCCTTGATAAGGACGCAGAGGACAAGGACATAGAAGAATTTAAAAAAGGCATGATATTTGACGATTTTACCGCAAAAAGCGCAGTCCTTACAATAACCGGTAAACGTAACGAGGTCTATATAGAGATCGCCGAGGGCAAATTTCATCAGGTAAAGAGAATGTGTAAGCGCGTCGGCAAGGAGGTACTGTATTTAAAAAGAGTTTCCATAGGCTCCCTGGAGCTTGACAAGGATTTGGAGCCGGGCGTGGTAAAGGAGCTTACGGAGGATGAGATAAATCTGATTTTCGGATAATTTTTGACAAAAGTTACCGAAATGTAACATAAAATATATTTACAAAACCGGTCGTGTGTGATAATATATTTCCAGCAAAAATAAATCTGCCGATGTATGATATGCATCGGCTTATGGCGTTTTAACGCAGAAAGGGGAAAAAATGGAGAAATTATTCAAACTCAAAGAAAACGGCACAACGGTGAAAACCGAAATTCTCGCAGGTATAACGACGTTCCTGTCAATGGTTTATATCCTTGCCGTAAACCCGTCGATACTTGCAGCGTCGGGAATGGATCCTGCTGCGATCTTTACTGCAACCGCAGTTTCGGCAGCTATTGCAACCCTGGTAATGGCATTATATGCAAACTATCCGGTAATGCTCGCATCCGGTATGGGACTTAACGCATACTTTGCATATTCTGTATGCGGTGCTTTATCGGAAGCGGGAATCAACGATCCGTGGAAGGTAGCGTTGACGGCTGTTCTGGTTGAAGGTATCATATTTATGATCCTGTCGATATTCAAGTTCCGTGAGACGCTTGTAAACAAGGTTCCAAAGAACCTCAAGCTCGGAATCACCGCAGGTATCGGTTTGTTCATTGCCATCATCGGCTTAAAGGGCGCAGGTATCGTTATAGGCAGCGAAGCAACGCTTGTTGATATGGGTAATGTTGCATCACCGCAGTTCGCACTTGCAATGATAGGCCTTCTTATTATCGGCATACTTCATCATTTCAAGGTTACGGGCTATATTCTTTGGGGAATTCTGGCAACCTGGATTTTAGGTATCATCGCTCAGTTTGCAGGCTGGTACGTAGTAGATCCGGCAGCGGGCAACTATTCGCTTCTTCCGTCATTCTCGGGCGCAAGCTTTATCCCCGCTAAGCCTACGATGTTCGCATTTGACTTTGGTTGGGTATCAAAGAATTTGATCCACTTTGCAGCTATAGTATTCGCTTTCTTATTTGTTGACCTTTTCGATACTGCAGGAACGCTTATCGGCGTTGCCGCAAAGGGTGATATGCTTGATAAGGACGGTAATCTTCCCAAGGCAGGCCCCGCATTGATGTCAGACGCTGTAGGTACGGTAGTAGGCGCATGTCTGGGTACATCGACCGTAACAAGCTATGTTGAGAGCAGCGCAGGTGTTGCGCAGGGCGGAAGAACAGGCTTGACAGCCGTTACAGGCGCAATTTTGTTCTTGCTTGCATTGTTCTTATCACCCATATTCCTTGCAATACCCGGCTTTGCAACGACTCCGGCATTGGTATTTGTAGGATTGCTTATGACAAGCTCGGTAAAGGATATGGACTTTGAGGCAGATATCGCAGATTCAATGGGCGGATTTATTGCTCTTATAATGATGCCGTTTACATATTCGATAGCAAACGGTATAATGTTCGGTATCCTCACATGGGTAATCTTAAAGATATGCACAGGTAAGGTTAAGGAGATCCACCCCGTAATGTGGATAAGTGCGGCACTGTTCGTACTGAGAATCATCACCTTGATCACAGGATAAATTACATATAATAAAAAAACGGGCTGTTTTTTAAAACAGTCCGATTTTTTTGTTTCAAGCGTTATTCCTTTTCAAATATGCATACAACCATTTTTACGAAGAATTCGCGCCCCGCGCCCTTGCACAGAGGCTTTAAGAACGGTCGTAGGGGTATTTCCTCATAGTGTACGGTTTTGAGGTTTACGTTTTCCTTTATTTTTGCAAATCGCTTTATTGTCATTTTATTGATATACGAAAAATATTCGTTTCCGTTTTCATCTGTGCTGATACGGAATTTGATCCTGTCAGCACCGTCGGGCTTATCCTTTACCAGATCCTTATAGCCCTCGATAAGCGTCTTATCGGAAAAGAATACGTGTACCCACGGAATCGCAACAGCGTCGCTCAAATGTGCGCCGAACGGGTGATTGTACGGCGGAAAGTTTATATACAGCTTGCCGCCGGGGGTGAGTATGCGCTGCATTTCATCAAGCACCGCTTCGGGTCTTGCAACGTGCTCCATAGCGTCGTTCATTATAATACAGTCAAAGGAATTATCCTCAAACGGAGTATGGGCGGCGTCCGCCGCAACAAATTCAAAATTGTCTATGCCAAGCTCCTTTGCAAGGGCGTAAGCCTCGTCCCTGTATTTTTCCAGAATTTCAAGACCTACCACCTTTTTTGCGCCGTGCGACGCATAATAAAGCGATTTTCCGCCGGCGCCGCAGCCTATGTCAAGAACGACCTTGTCCTTGAACATCTCGTCCATGGTTGCATATCTTAAATAGTTCTGTATAGTAACATCGCCCTTTTCATACTGCCACATGGCATACGATTTTTTACCGTCAAGCTGCATATTGAACGGATGCACCGGTAACGGGAAAAGGTGATTTGCCGCTTTGAGTATTTTTACACCTGCCGACATAATTCCTGCCTCCATAAAAATTATTACAGGTATTGTACCATAAAAAAGAGCTAAAATCAATACGACTGCCGCAAAATTTAAGAAACGGCGGATTTTGGTATTGTTTTTTAAATGATATTGAAAAAAAGCAAGTTATATGTTAGAATTACAGCATAGTGGAATTCCGGAGGATATTGATATGAAAGCGGTAATAGCCATAGACTCCTTTAAAGGCAGTTTAAGCTCGCTGATGGCGGGGGCGGCTGTCTCGGAGGGCATAAAACGTGTATATTTTGATGCTGATACCCGCATATTCCCCGTTGCGGACGGCGGCGAGGGAACAGTTGACGCGCTTGTGGGCGGACTTGGCGGTGAAAAAAGAAGTGTGACGGTATGCGGACCTTTGGGCAAGAAAGTAAATGCCGAATACGGAACAGTCGGCGATACGGCAATAATGGAAATGGCAGCCGCCGCAGGAATAACATTGCTTTGCAAAAATGAACTAAATCCCATGAAAACGACTACCTTCGGCGTGGGTGAGATGATAAAGGACGCCGTAAAAAACGGGTGCCGCAAATTCATAATCGGGATCGGCGGCAGCGCCACAAACGACGGCGGTATGGGAATGCTTCAGGCTCTGGGCTTTGATTTTCTCGATAAAAACGGAAATCATGTCGCATTTGGCGCTGAAGGTCTTTGCGCGGTCCAGTCCGTTTCGGACAAAAATGCGCTTAAGGAGCTTGGGGAATGTAAATTTTACATTGCCTGTGATGTGGAAAATCCGCTGTGCGGCGAATTGGGCTGCAGCCGGATATTTGCTCCGCAAAAGGGCGCGGACGAAAAAATGACAAACGTGCTTGATGAAGCAATGCTGAATTATGCAAAGGTCGTAAAGGAATATAATCCCAAATCTGATATGGATCATCCGGGCGCGGGAGCGGCGGGCGGATTGGGCTTTGCGTTTTTATCCTTCCTTGACGCCAAACTTGAAAAGGGAACGGAGCTTATCTTTCGTGAAACGGGCGTTGAAAAGGCAATAGAAACGGCTGATATCGTAGTTACGGGCGAGGGAAGGCTCGATTTGCAGACGGTAATGGGTAAAGCGCCCGTAGGTGTGGCGAAGATCGCAAAAAAATACAACAAACCCGTTTTGGCGTTTGCGGGCGGAGTTACAAAGGATGCCAAGGTGTGCAATGAGCATGGGATAGACGCACTCTTTCCTATCGTAAGGGGCGTGACCTCTTTAGATGAGGCAATGGACGAGAAAAACGCTTATCAAAACCTTGCCGACACAGCGGAGCAGGTGTTCAGAGTGATAAGACTTTTTAAATGATATTGAAAAAAAGCAAATTATATGTTAGAATTATCCTCGGGAAGGAGCGGATACATATATGAAAAGGATAATTTCGGTACTTGTTATGATAATGGCATTTTCAAACGTTGCTTTTGCGGCGTCAAACGAGCCGTCGGTATATTTTAACGGAAATCAGATGTCATTTGACGTAAACCCGTATATAACGGACGGAAGGACGCTTGTGCCCATGCGGGCTATATTTGAAGCCGTAGGGGCGACTGTCGGCTGGGATCAGGACACAAAAACCGTGTATGCGGTACGTCAAAAGGGCGGCGACACCTCTCTTGTAACGCTTCAGATAGATAACGACAGGGCGTTTGTAAACAGCGAGGAGAAAAAGCTTGATGTGACCGCGACGATAAAGAACGACAGGACGTTTGTGCCGCTCAGATTTGTGGTCGAAGCATTGGGCGAGAAGGTGGAATGGAACCGGGAACGGTATGCGGTGATCATCGAAACGGAATAGGTTTGTGTATATTATCTAAACAGTGCAATAATTGCAAATATATATTTTATTATATTTAACTATTGATTTTTGGATTTCAAAGTGCTACTATATGCATATAAAGGCAATGAGGTCTCGGATATTTTTATCCGGCCGAGTTGCCTTTTTGTATTTTACAAAAAAAGGAGCGATGATCTATGAATAAGGTATCGGAAATGTTTGGAAGCAAGGTGTTTAACATTGCGGTAATGAAGGAGCGCCTTCCCAAGGACGTATACAAGGCTGTGCAAAACACCGTTAAAAACGGTAAAAGACTTGATTCCAACGTAGCGGACGTTGTTGCCAATTCAATGAAGGATTGGGCGATAGAGAACGGCGCAACGCATTTTACACATTGGTTCCAGCCTATGACCGGCGTGACTGCCGAAAAGCATGACAGTTTTATTTCTCCCACAGATGACGGGCACATTATTATGGAGTTTAAGGGGAAAGAGCTTGTACAGGGTGAGCCTGATGCGTCGAGCTTCCCGTCGGGCGGTTTAAGAGCCACCTTCGAGGCGCGCGGCTATACAGCGTGGGATCCGACATCGTTTGCTTTTATCAAAGGTAAGACACTGTGTATTCCTACGGCGTTTTGTTCCTACGGCGGCGAAGCCCTTGATAAAAAGACGCCGCTGTTAAGGTCTATGGAGGCGATAAACAGGCAGGCGTTAAGAGTTTTGAAGTTATTCGGTAACGACGCTGCCTCCGTTAAAACAACGGTAGGCCCCGAGCAGGAATACTTTTTGGTAGACAAGGACATGTACGATAAGCGCCCAGACCTTTTATACACGGGCAGAACATTGTTCGGCGCAAAGCCGCCCAAGGGTCAGGAGCTTGACGATCACTATTTCGGTACGATAAAGTCAAGAGTTGCGGCGTTTATGAACGAGCTTAACGAGGAATTGTGGAAGCTGGGGATATTGGCAAAGACGGAGCATAACGAGGTTGCCCCGGCACAGCATGAGCTTGCGCCGATATTTGCAACGACAAATATTGCAACAGACCATAATCAGCTTACCATGGAGCTTATGCAGAGGATCGCCAAAAAGCATAATATGGTTTGTCTGCTTCACGAAAAGCCGTTTGCGGGCGTAAACGGCAGCGGTAAGCATAACAACTGGTCTATCTCGACAAGCGACGGCGTAAACCTCCTGGAGCCTGGCGAAACACCGCATGAAAACGCGCAGTTCTTGTTATTCCTGTGTGCGGTAATAAAGGCGGTAGACGATTATCAGGATCTTTTGCGTATTTCCGTTGCATCGGCGGGCAACGACCACAGATTGGGCGCAAACGAAGCGCCTCCGGCAGTCGTTTCAATGTTTTTGGGTGATGAGCTTACGGAGATACTTGAATCAATAGTAAGCGATTCTTCATACGACTCAAAAGAGCGTGTACAGATGAAGATAGGCGTTCACGTTCTGCCGAGGTTTGCAAAAGATACAACGGACAGGAACAGAACAAGCCCGTTTGCGTTTACGGGTAACAAGTTTGAGTTCAGAATGTTGGGCTCGTCCGCATCGGTATCGGGTGCAAACATTGTATTGAATACGGCGGTTGCCGAGAGCCTCAAGCAGTTTGCCGATGAGCTTGAGGGAAGGGAAGACTTTAACGACGCGCTCCATGAGCTTATAAAGAGAGTTATTAAGGAGCATAAGAGGATAATCTTTAACGGCAACGGCTATGATGACGCATGGATTGCAGAGGCTGAGAAGCGGGGACTGCTGAATCTTAAATCAACTCCCGACTGTCTGCCGTACTACATTCTTGAAAAGAATGAGAAGCTGTTTTCTGAGCATAAGGTTTTATCACCGTCCGAGCTTAATGCAAGGTACGAGATAAAGCTTGAAACATATTCAAAGACCTTGAATATCGAGGCTCTTACAATGGTCGATATGGTAAATAAGGACATTTTGCCTGCGATCGCGGAGTTTATAAATACTTTAAGTCAGGGCGTAAACAACAAGAAGGCGGCTGTTCCGGGTGCGGAATGTAAGTACGAGGAAAAGGTGATCTCAAAGCTTTCGGCATTGGCGGCTCTGATATGTGATAAGTGCGAAGCACTTGATAAGGCGCTTTGTGCTTTGCCGGACGGTGACGATGCTTTAAAGACGGCGGTTTATTATAAGGACGTGGTATTTGATGCAATGAACGCACTGCGTGAGAGCGTTGATGAGGCTGAGGTCATCACGGACAGAAAATACTGGCCGTATCCGGGATACGGTGAATTACTTTTCGGAGTAAGATAGTTTAAAAAAATTTTGATGGGACGGTGTTTGTTATGAGCAGTACACAGATTGTAAATACGGTAAATGAAATAGTAACGGGACAGGTTTTTGCGGTATGGTTTTTGATAGGTGCCGCGTTGGTATTCTTTATGCAGGCAGGCTTTGCAATGGTCGAAACAGGCTTTACAAGGGCAAAGAATGCGGGAAATATCATAATGAAAAACTTGATGGATTTCTGTATCGGTACGGTAATGTTCATATTGCTGGGCTTCTCCCTGATGATGGCGGAGGATTATATAGCAGGCTTTATCGGGGTACCCAATCTTAACATATTTACGGGGTTTGGCGAATTTATAAAGACAAATGCTTCAAGCTTTGTATTCAACCTTGTATTCTGCGCAACGGCGGCAACTATCGTATCGGGCGCAATGGCGGAGCGAACAAAATTCATTTCCTACTGTATCTATTCGGGAGTTATATCGCTTTTGGTATATCCGATAGAGGCAGGCTGGGTATGGAATCCGCAGGGCTGGCTTGTACAGCTTGGATTTCACGATTATGCGGGCTCAGCCGCGATCCATACGGTCGGCGGAGTTGCGGCGCTTATAGGTGCGGCGATTTTAGGACCCCGTATCGGAAAATACAAGACCGACAGTAACGGAAAGGTCATAAAGGTTAACGCCATTCCCGGTCATGCGATAACGATCGGCGCGCTGGGCTGCTTTATCCTGTGGTTTGGCTGGTACGGCTTTAACGGCGCTGCGGCAACGGACGTTACCGAGCTTGGCTCAATATTTTTAACAACCACCGTTGCCCCTGCGGTTGCAACCGTAACCTGTATGATACTTACCTGGGTCAAAAACGGTAAGCCGGACGTTTCAATGTGCTTAAACGCATCGCTTGCGGGACTTGTAGGTATCACGGCGGGCTGTGACGCACTTGATGCTTTCGGTGCGATAGTGGTAGGTATCGTTTCGGGCGTACTTGTTGTGATAGTTGTAGAGGTGCTTGATTTAAAGCTTCATATCGACGATCCCGTAGGTGCGGTAGGCGTACATATGGCAAACGGTATCTGGGGAACTGTTGCGGTAGGACTGTTGGCAAATCCCGATGCGCCCGCAGGGCTTGACGGACTGTTTTATACAGGCAATGCCCGTCTTTTGGGAGTTCAACTTCTGGGAATCCTTGCGATAGTGCTCTGGACGGCTGTTACGATGTATATAACCTTTAACGTGATCAAAAAGACGGTCGGCTTAAGGGCAAGTGCCGATGAAGAGATTGCGGGACTTGACGCAACCGAGCATGGGCTTCCAAACTCGTATGCCGATTTTGCGGTAGCACGTCATATCGAATACGATAACGGCGCACCGGTAGCGGTTGCGGGCGACGTTCCGGTATCGGATGCGGTAGAGGTAAAGAAGGTGCCGGTATTTGACGAGGAGCGCAGGAATAAATTTACCAAGATCGAAATAATATGCAAGGAGCGTATGCTTGAGCCGCTTAAAAACAGTCTTATGGATATAGGTATTACCGGTATGACGGTATCCCATGTAATGGGCTGCGGAATACAGAAGGGCAAGCCTGAATACTACAGAGGCGTTGAGCTTGAGCCGAGCCTTATGCCGAAGATACAGGTGGATATAGTTGTGGCTCAGGTGCCTGTAAGAGATGTTATTGAAACGGCTAAGAAGGTACTTTACACCGGTCATATAGGCGACGGTAAGATATTTGTTTATGACATAGAAAACGTTGTCAAGGTGCGTACCGGCGAGGAAGGCTACGACGCATTGCAGGACGTTGAATAGTTAAAGACTGTAAGGAGGATATAAAGATGCGCTTTACAAAAATGCACGGATTGGGAAACGATTATTTATACGTTTACGGCGAGGTGCCGCAAAATATAGAAGAGTTGTCCCAAAGGCTTTCCGACAGACATTTCGGTGCAGGCTCGGACGGAATGATATATATTTCGCCGTCCGATAAGGCGGATTTTAAAATGCGTATATTCAATGCCGACGGCAGTGAAGCGAAAATGTGCGGAAACGGTATCAGATGTGTAGGAAAATATGTGTATGATAAGGGCTATGCAGATAAGGAGAGGCTGTTTATCGAAACGCTGTCGGGCATCAAGATACTTGATCTTAACATCGCAGACGGTAAAGTAAAAAGCGTATCGGTCAAAATGGGCAAGGCGGAAATTTCAGAAACGGATGATTTAAAGGTAACGGATAAAACCGTTACCTTTACCCCCGTTTCAATGGGAAATCCCCATGCGGTTATATTTACGGACGATGCGGAAAATGCGCCGGTTGCAGATCTGGGGCAAAAAATCGAGCGGCATGAGAAATTCCCCGGCGGCGTAAATGTGGAATTTGTAAAGGTCATGGACAGATCCACGCTGCGTATGCGCGTCTGGGAGCGCGGAAGCGGAATAACGATGGCGTGCGGTACGGGAGCGTGTGCTGCTGCGGCAGCCGCCGTAAAGCACGGATTTTGCAATTTTGACGATGAAATATCCGTTGTGCTTGACGGCGGAACACTTAAAATCAGGATCTCACCCGATTACGACGTTACCATGACAGGGCCTGCGGAAATGATATATGAAGGAGAAACGGCACAATGATTTTACCTAATAAGAATTATTCAAACCTAAAAGATTCCTATCTTTTCTATAATATTGCTCAGAAAGTCAAGGCATATTCGGATAAAAATCCCGGTAAAAAGCTTTACCGTATGGGTATAGGCGACGTATCGCTGCCTCTTTGCGACGCCGTCACGGAGGCGCTTCATGAGGCGGTATGCGACCAGGCGAAAAAGGAGAGCTTTCACGGCTATATGCCCGAATGCGGCGCGCCGTTTCTGCGTGATGCGATAGCTAAGCATTACAACAAAAGAGGCGTAAATATAGCATCGGATGAGGTTTTTGTATCAAGCGGTGCAAGCGATGAGCTTGGCGACATACTCGATCTGTTCGATAAATCAAGCCCCGCGCTTGTGATAGAGCCTGCATATCCCGCCTATGTGGACGCAAACGTTATGGCGGGAAGAGAAATAGTACACCTTGCATCGGGCAGGGAAAACGGATTTTTGCCGGAGCCCGATGATAGCATAAAAGCCGATATTATATACATATGCTCACCGAACAATCCGACCGGGGCGGTATTTGGCAGGGATAAGCTTAAAAAATGGGTGGATTTTGCCAATAAAAACGGTGCGGTCATATTATTTGACGCCGCATACGAGGCGTTTATCGAGGATACGGAGCTTCCGCACAGCATATTTGAGCTTGATGGTGCAAGAACCTGCGCCATTGAGATATGCTCCTTATCAAAAACGGCGGGCTTTACCGGTACGCGGCTTGGCTATACCGTTATCCCGAAGGAGCTTAAAAGGGACGGTATGAGCTTTAACGAAATGTGGGTCAGAAACCGTACCACAAAGACAAACGGCGTATCGTATATTATCCAAAAGGGCGGCGCAGCGGTATTTACCGACGAAGGACAAAGGCAGATACACCGTAACATCGGGATTTATAAAAACAATGCCAAGGTACTTATGAGTGCGCTTGATAAAACGGGGCTTTGGTACTGCGGCGGCAAAAATGCGCCGTATATCTGGCTTAAATGTCCGGACAATATGGACAGCTGGACATTTTTCGACTACCTTTTAAATGAGATACAGGTAGTCGGCACGCCGGGCGAGGGCTTCGGCGCGTGCGGAGAAGGATATTTCAGATTTTCCACCTTCGCTTCGCCGGAGGATACGGCTGAGGCGGCAAGAAGACTTTGTTCACTGCTTGAAAAATAAATCGAGAAGGAGGCGCGATTATGAACGGTTTGTACGACCAAAGATTTGAACACGATGCCTGCGGTATCGGCGCTGTTATAAGCATAAAGGGTAAAAAAGAGCACAGAGTTGTTGACGATGCGCTCAAAATCGTCGAGAAATTAGAGCACCGCGCGGGCAAGGACGCGGCGGGCGAGGTCGGCGACGGCGTTGGGATCATGGTGCAGGTATCGCACAGCTTCTTTAAAAAGCACAGCGGCTTTGAGCTTGGTAATGAACGTGATTACGGTGTCGGTATGTTCTTTTTCCCCGAACATTCCCTGAAAAGAAACCAGGCGATGAAAATGTTTGAGCTTATCACGGAAAAGGAAGGCGTTTCCCTGATCGGTTGGCGCGAGGTGCCGACAAATCCGGATATCCTCGGAAAAAAAGCAAAGGACAGTATGCCGCATATCATGCAGTGCTTTTTAAAGCGTCCCGATGGCGTAAGGGCGGGCATAGACTTTGACAGAAAGCTTTATGTTATACGCCGTGAATTTGAACAGAGTAACGAAGACACATACGTTGTATCCCTTTCTTCGAGAACTATCGTGTATAAGGGTATGTTTTTGGTGGGACAGCTCAGAAATTTCTATCCGGATCTTGAGAGCAGGGATTATAAATCCGCGATAGCTATGGTACATTCACGCTTTTCCACAAACACGAATCCGAGCTGGGAGCGTGCGCATCCGAACAGATTTATCCTGCATAACGGCGAGATAAACACCATACGCGGAAACGTTGACAGAATGATAGCAAGAGA
>CACZPW010000007.1 GCA_902783115.1 uncultured Ruminococcus sp.
AGGGGGTGGTTTTTTCTATTGTCCGTTTTTACTGGTTCTGTTCACAAATGAACAGCCTTTTTTGATATTGTAGGGAACAACCAATGTGTTGTTCCGTGAACGCCATACCAAAACCACAAATACGGAACGACATGCGGCGCAGTGGCGCCTGTGGGGTCGTGCCCTGCAATACGTACCAAAATACGATTTTGTAGGGGGGTGATGCCCACATCACCCCGTGTGACATTGCGTTGTACCGCATACAACGGGCGGATAATATCCGCCCCTACAGCCTTACCAATATGCGGTTTTGTAGGGGGTGATGCCCACATCACCCCGTGTGACATTGCGTTGTACCGCATACAACGGGCGGATAATATCCGCCCCTACTGTAAAGGGCAAAACAACGCACACCATAAGGGTGTGCGTTGCAAGCATATCGGTTGGGGTTGATATGCATTTATATATTACTGTTCCGGCTCTTTATTAACAACAGTGCCTGTAATTATTTTTAACCCAATCAGTCAAAAATGCTGAGGTTCTGATCGTCAACAGGCTCTGCGCCGCCGAACATTTTAGGTGAAGTAGCTTCAAAAGCGCTTGCTGTTATAATGTCCTCACTCTTAAACTCCACGATCTCAATTGCGGGTGAATCATATACTTTTGTTTTCATCAATTTGTACCTCCCGGTGTATAAGCCGTAAATTTCTGTGACCAGCTTACCTTATTGGAAATAATTGGCGACCACATAAAACCGCTTGCAGTCTTTACATAACCTGCAGCATAGTAATAATCCTCTGTTGATGTTCCCTCCGGAATATTTACAATATCACCATAGAACACCTTTACATTATTACTTTCACTAACAGTTGTGCCTGCCTGTGCATCTGCACTTGAAATACCGTCATTAATACTGCTTGTCTTGATATACTTTATTCCGTATTCGGTAACGGTATCAACTGTTTCAACTTGGAACAGGTATCTCATCATACCATAATCTGTATCTTCTACAGTATAGAAGCCTGCATCTGTATCAGTCGTCCAATCTGCTTCAATCAATATACTTTTTACATTGCAGCTGCCGTTTGCGTTGTCAACTGACTCATATCCACCTGCAATATATTTCTTTGCAAAATTAATTGAATTGCTGTCAACAAAAGTACCGCCCTTTATTTCAACAGTACCGCTATAAAGATAGGAATTACTTCCGTATACATCATTAAAAGTTCCACCGTAAACGGTATATGTTCCCGACTGCACACGCACACCGCCGTTAAAGGTTCCGTCGTATATTGTCATTGTTCCGTTGTTACTGGTATCCAATAAAACAGATGTCCAATCACTGCCTTGTGCTATTCCAAATGTTCCGCCATTTATTGTAGCACTGCCGGTATCGACAAACAATGTGGCATTACCTTTATTGTTATTATAAATATCACCACCGTTTATAGTAACATCGGAATTGTATGCGTATATTACATGACAACCGCTTCTGTTTCCGCTTATACTACCGCCATTCACGGTTAATGTCGCTCCGCTGTTATAAATGCCGTTATTTGCAGTTACTCCGCTTTCAATCGTCATCTGTGCTCCTGTACGGTTATTTAAAGAATATCCGCCTACAGATGTGAAGTTTCCGCCGTTGACATATGCCGTGCCATAATTGAAAATTGCGGCACCGCCGTTAGTTCCGAGAGCGTTATATGTTCCGCTCTCTACCGTCATAACAGGGCTTGTATTTCCATCATCACCGTTATACATACCTCTTGAGCTTATACTACCATTTCCATCGCTGTCCCTCAGGGTAAGATTTCCCAAATTCTGAAGGGCGTATGTTGTAGTACTGATTTCACTGCTCATTGTGATTGCATGACCTGCAAGATCAAGCGTGAGTGTAATTCCGTCCCTTACAATTGCCATATCGGATAATTCGATATCGGAAATTAAGGTTACGGTTTTCCCGTTGGCACTGTCTAATGCCGTTTGAAAATCGGTGTATTCTACACCGTCCACCACTGCCACAGCGCTGCCATCGGCAAGTGCTGAAATAGTTCCGGCACTCAAAAGCATTGCAAAAGACACAGCAAGCGATAAAAGTTTTTTTGCTTTCATTTTCCAAAAGCTCCTTTCAAAAAAATCGTACATTCATTCTATCACGCACTTTTGTTGTTGTCAATTACAACTTTATGTTGTTCTTGCATTTTATAAAAAATCTACAAAAATGCAAAGCTTTTTTAATGTACTTTTAACAACCTATTATTGTTTTATTTAACATTTTTGCGGTGTTTAATAAAACCTCCGTTTACTGCTAAAATAAGATATGGAGGTAGTTTTATGTTAAAAAATTTAAAGGATTTACGAAAAAAATTTAATGTAAGTCAACAGGCGTTGGGGAATGCTATCGGAGTTACACAGCAGTCCATCAACAAATATGAAAACCACAACGTGGAGCCTGACATTTACACTCTGAAGCTATTGGCAGATTATTTCAATACATCTATAGATTACATCGTAGGATATACCGACATTGAGCATAAAATTGAAAAGGTGTCGGAGGGCGCATTAAATGATCAGGAGCTTTTGCATATTAAGAGCTACAGAAAATTGAATGCGGAGGAAAAACAGAGCATTGATTGCGTTATCGGGAATTATCTGAAAAGCAAAAAGAACAAAAATCAGTGCTGATATAAAGCATAATACGATAAGGTCACAAAACGGCTTTGCTTTCTTATAATGCAAAAAATTGAACATTATAAATATTGGGACAACCGGCAAAACAGTCGTATTAAAAACACAGGAATTTGGCGTTCCTGTGTTTTAATACGATTTTATTTGTCAAATTATGACGCCGATTTTAATCAAATCAGCGTACCATTTCGTCCTGATGCCCAACTGCCGTATGTGATTTTATCACGGAATCAACCTCGTCAATGGAGCTGATGGACATATCGCCGGAAACAGTATTTTTGATAGCGCTCAGGGCGTTGCCGTAGCTCATGGCACCCTCGATACCCTTACCGGACAGGATCCCAAACAATACGCCGGCAACATAAGCGTCGCCGCTGCCGACACGGTCAATGACCTCGATATTTTCATAATGCGGTTCTTCATAGAATTTGCCGTCATAATAGATGCGGGACCCGAAATTGTGCTTGGTAGGACTTACGACCTCCCTGCGTGTGGTTGCAACGATCTTACAGCCGTAGGTATCGGAATAGCCCTTCATTATCTCGTCGAGCGTGCCCGTTCTTCGAAGCATTCGTCTTGAGGTTTCCTCAGACACGAACAAAATATCAACAAGCGGGAATATCTTTTCGATCACCGCTCTTGCTTCTTCCTCACTCCACAGGCTTGCGCGGTAGTTTACATCAAACGAGATTGCAACGCCGTGCTGCTTCATCTGTTTTATGACCGCAAGCGCAGTCTCCCTTAAATTAAGATCGAGCGCAAGGGTTATTGAGCTGATATGGAAAATCCTTGTCATATCGTAAATATCCTCCGGGATTTCCGACAATTTCAAAGAACATACAGATGAGTGCGCTCTGTCATATACAACGGCAGACTTTCTCGGGTACACGCCGCTCTCATAGTAATAGATACCCAAACGCCTTTCGTCACTGTAATCATATACGACATAATCGTCGGATACATTGCCGTAACGGATACGCCTTGCAATAAAATGTCCCATTTTGTTCTTTGGAAGCTTTGTAACAACAGCGGCGCGAATACCCAAATTTGCCGCACCGGATGCAACATTGAACTCTGAGCCGCCGCAGTTCTTCTCAAAAACTTCACTCTGCGAGATCTTGTCCTTATCGGGCGGGGAAAGTCTTAACATTACCTCACCCATACTTATAAGGTCAAATTTAGCGTCCTTTTTAATAAAATCCATAGCAAAATCCCCTCTCTCAATATTGTGTTTATAATTATATCACAAACATTTCTTGGTTTCAATCAGATTTTTTGACCTCAATTTTAATGTTTTTATACCAAAAAAGCGGCTTTACAAGCTGCAAAACCGCCCTTTTATGATCTGTTATCAGTCTACAAGCTCAAGTACAGCCATTTCCGCTGCATCGCCTCTGCGAGGTCCGAGCTTATATATTCTTGTATATCCACCGTTACGCTCTGCGTACTTGGGAGCTATCTCTGAGAAAAGTTTTGTTACAACATCTTCCTTCGTGATAAACTCAAGAGCCTGACGGCGGGTATGAAGAGTATTCTTCTTGCCAAGAGTGATCATCTTCTCAGCCAATGACTGACATTCCTTTGCTCTTGTAACCGTTGTTTCAATTCTTCCGCTTTCAAGGAAGCTTGTTACCATATTACGGAGCATTGCCATTCTCTTGGCTGTAGGCATATTTAACTTTCTTGTTCCCGGCATAACCGTTACCTCCTAATTTTATTCTCGACTAAGACAGGCTCAGTCTTCCTCTTTTTTGAGTGCAAGACTTAATCCGTCTAACTTATTTATGACTTCTTCAAGCGACTTTCTGCCCAGGTTTCTGACCTTCATCATATCCTCCTCGGACTTGTTTACAAGGTCCTCGACCGTATTGATACCGGCACGCTTTAAACAGTTATAGGAACGAACTGAAAGATCAAGATCCTCAATAGTCATTTCAAGTACCTTTTCCTTCTTGCTCTCTTCCTTCTCAACGATGATTTCCGCATTCTTTGCATCGTCACTCAAATCAACAAAGAGCATAAGCAAGTCGTTCATAATCTTTGCCGCAAGTGAAATAGCCTCGTCCGGAGTTATCGTACCGTTTGTCCACAGCTCAATACTCAACTTCTCCCTCGGGCTTCCTCCGATGCTGATATTCTCAACCTCATAATTTACCTTCGATACCGGAGTGTATATTGAGTCCACCGGAATAATTCCTATGACCGGCTGCAGCTCCTGCTTGTTTCTCTCCGCACTTACATAACCCCTGCCCTTTGAGAGTGTAATCTCGATATAAAGCTCCGCATCCGCATTAAGAGTTGCAATATGCAAATCGGGGTTAAAAATCTCTACGTCATCATCACGCTTGATGTCACCGGCTGTTATCTCCTGCTCGCCCGACGCTTCTATATAAACCGTCTTGGGCGCGTCGCCATGGAGCTTGACAGCCATTTTCTTTATATTTAATATTATTTCCGTAACATCTTCTCTGACGCCCGGAACTGTTGAAAACTCATGCTGAACGCCATCGATCTTGATAGATGTTGCAGCTGCACCCGGAAGAGAAGACAGTAATATCCGTCTCAATGAATTGCCGAGTGTAGTCGCATATCCACGCTCAAGCGGTGATATGGAAAATTTTCCGTATCCGCCGTCTTCGCTAATATCAACTCGTTCTATAACAGGCTTTTCCATTTCTATCATTTCGTGACCCTCCTTGATTTCCGACCCGTTTTCTCCCGGGTCATAATAAAATTCTCATTTTCCACTTACCGAGGGTAAAATGGCTATTACTTAGAATAGAGCTCGACGATAAGGTGCTCCTCAACTTCGTAGTCGATCTGATCTCTTTGAGCTAAAGTAATTACCTTACCGGTAAAGTTCTCTCTGTCCATTTCAAGCCATGAAGGGATTGCACGTTTCGCATTTGTTTCAACGATTTCCTTGATTCTTGCCGAGCTTCTGCTCTTCTCCTTTACGGAAACAACGTCGCCCGCCTTTACAAGGTATGAAGGAATGTCTACCTTCTTGCCGTTTACTTCGATATGTCCGTGAACAACGATTTGCCTTGCCTCACGGCGTGTGTTTGCAAGTCCTAAACGGTAAACAACGTTATCAAGTCTTGATTCAAGGATCTGTAATAACATTTCACCTGTAATGCCCTGTCTTTTTGTAGCCATTACATAATACTTTCTGAACTGCTTCTCCAATACGCCGTATATAAACTTAACCTTCTGCTTCTCATTGAGCTGAAGACCGTACTCTGACTGCTTCTTTCTGCTCTGCTTCGGGTTTCTTCTTGTGGATTTATCATAACCCAATACACCGGGGTTCAATCCCAATGTCTTGCATCTTTTTAATACAGGTTGTATATTTCTTGCCATTGATCTTTTCCTCCTTTTTCCTATAATCAGACTCTTCTGCGCTTAGGCGGTCTGCATCCGTTATGAGGAATGGGTGTTACGTCCTTGATCATCGTAACATCAAGACCTGTCGCCTGTAAGGCTCTTATTGCCGCTTCTCTGCCGGCACCGGGGCCCTTTACATATACTTCAACTGTTTTCATTCCATGCTCCATTGCAGCCTTTGCAGCTGTTTCAGCCGCTGTCTGAGCTGCGAACGGTGTGCTCTTTCTTGAGCCGCGGAAGCCTAAGCCACCGGCACTTGCCCACGAAATCGCATTACCTTGCGTATCTGTAATCGTAACGATTGTATTATTGAATGTTGAGCGGATATGAGCTGCGCCCTTCTCGACATTCTTTCTATCACGACGCCTTGTGCG
>CACZPW010000008.1 GCA_902783115.1 uncultured Ruminococcus sp.
ATACCGTCAGAACAGACAAATCAAATAACAGCACAAAGGCTCGGATTATTCCGAGCCTTTTTATTCAATGGGATTATTATTTTTGTAACAGAATATATATTGTTACACCATGGCGTCTTTTATCGATTTTACATAATCATATACATACTGCGGCGATGCCTTTGAGTGCTCGGCAACAATTTTTACAATCGCTGAGCCTATGATAATTCCGTCTGCAATTTCGGAATATTGTTTTGCCTGTTCGGGTGTATTGATTCCAAACCCGATTGCAACCGGCACGGTGCTAACCTCTTTAATAGATGCAACAATAGATTTGATATCTGTTTTAATCTCGCTTCGCATACCTGTTACTCCGAGTGAAGATACGGTATAAATAAAGCCCTCCGCGCTGCCTGCAATAGTTTTAATTCGGTCTTCGCTGGTCGGTGCAATCAGAGACACAACCTCAATGCCATATTTTTTTGCAACCTCCTGCAGCTCCGCCTTTTCCTCAAACGGCATATCGGGGATAATTACGCCGCAAATACCGCAATCCTTTGCCTTTTGCAAAAAGCGGTCGTAGCCGTATCGAAACAGTACGTTGAGATAGGTCATATACACCATAGGTATGTCTACCTCTTCACTCAGTTCCTTTGTCATTTTGAATACGTCGTCGGTTGTAACGTTATTTTTCAGTGCACGGATATTGGCATTCTGGATAACCTCGCCCTCGGCAATCGGGTCAGAAAAGGGAATACCTATTTCTACAAGGTCACAACCGCCCTGCGCCATGCTTTTAATGATTTCCTTCGTCGTTTCAAGGTCGGGGTCGCCTGCAGTAATAAAACCGATAAAGGCTTTTTTATTATCAAATGCATTTGCTATTTTATTCATTAATATTGTACCCCCTGTATCTTGCTATCGCTGCAACGTCCTTATCGCCCCTGCCCGAAAGGCAGCAAATGATAATATCATCCTTATTCATCTGAGGAGCAATTTTCATCAGATGTGCTACAGCGTGAGCAGACTCAATCGCACATATAATGCCTTCGGTCTTGGCAATATACTCAAACGCTTCAACCGCCTCATCGTCAGTTACCGGAACATATTCAGCTCTGCCGATGTCTTTTAGATGCGCGTGCTCGGGACCCACGCCCGGATAATCGAGCCCTGCTGATATGGAGTAAACGGGAGCAATCTGACCGTATTCGTTCTGGCAGAAATAGGACTTCATGCCATGAAATACGCCGAGTGTTCCTGTTGCCATTGTGGCAGCGGTTTCTCCCGTGTCAACGCCCTTGCCTGCAGCTTCGCAGCCGATAAGACGTACGCTTTCGTCTCCGATAAAGTTATAAAACATACCCATAGCGTTTGATCCGCCGCCAACGCAAGCCATGACGACAGTCGGCAGCTTGCCCTCAAGCGCAAGTATCTGCTCTCTTGCCTCCTTGCTGATAACGCTCTGAAAATCGCGCACAATCATAGGATACGGATGCGGTCCCATTACCGAGCCGAGAACGTAAAGCGTATCGTCAACTCGGGAGACCCACTCTTTAAAGGCGTCGTTTACGGCGTCCTTCAAGGTCATGGTGCCAGTGGTAACAGGGTGTACCTTTGCGCCGAGAAGTTCCATGCGATAGCAGTTCAGCGCCTGACGTTCAGTGTCGACCTTGCCCATATATATTTCACATTCCAGCCCCATAAGTGCTGCGGCAGTGGCTGTTGCAACGCCGTGCTGACCTGCACCCGTTTCTGCAATGACGCGGGTTTTGCCCATCTTTTTGGCAAGCAGGCACTGACCGAGTACGTTGTTGATTTTATGCGCGCCTGTATGGTTGAGATCCTCGCGCTTAAAGTATATTTTTGCGCCGCCTAAATCCTTCGTCATATTCTCTGCATAGTAGAGAAGCGACGGTCTGCCCGCATATTCCTTGAATAATTTGTCAAGCTCATTATTAAAATCGGGGTCGTTTTTATAAAACTCATATGCCTTTTCGAGCTTAATTATTTCATTCATCAGCGTTTCGGGAATATACTGTCCGCCGTGAATTCCGTATCGTCCTTTACTCATTTCCTGTACTCCTAACTATTTCAATGACTTCTTTAATTTTGTCGTAATCCTTTGTGCCGTCTGTTTCAACCGATGAGGACATATCAACCGCATATGGATTTATGCTTTCTATAGCCTCCCTAAGATTGTCCGTGCCAAGTCCGCCTGCAAGAAAGAACGGCTTGATTGTTTTTGGAATCCTGTTCCACTCAAAAGTTTTGCCTTCGCCGCAGCCTGCATCAAATAGAAAATAATCCACGTACGGCTCATAATCTTTGATTTGGTCAAACATATCCGGTTTCAGTACTTTGATAACCGGTATTTCAATCTTTGCACAGTATTCGGGCGATTCGCTGCCGTGAAGCTGAACGAGGTCTATGAAATCGAGACATACGTTTTCAATCGGTTCATTTACAAAAACACCGACAGCTTTGATTCCACTTCCAAGCATGGATTTGAGCTCTCGCGCTTCCTCGACAGCGATGCTCCGCCTAAAGCCCTGGCTCAGAATAAATCCGATGTAATCGGGCTTAAGCTCATTTACATATGCAATATCTTCATTGCGTTTCAAACCGCAAATTTTAATTTTTGCCATAGAGTAATTCCTTCAGCATTTGCTTTTTGTTTTCAGCTTTCATCAGCGTTTCACCGATCAGTACGGCATCTGTTTTGTTATTCAGCAGTACCTCAATATCGCTATGTGTTTTTATCCCGCTTTCCGAAACAAATATAATATCATCAGGTATCATTCTGCGATAGCGCGTCGAATTGTTTACATCAACACTGAAATCCTTTAAATTGCGGTTGTTAACGCCTATGATTCTTGCGCCTGCTTTTATTGCGCTTTCGACCTCGTTTTCATCGTGTGCTTCGACGAGTGCAGATATGCCGAGGTCGTCGCAAATACTAATATATTCTCTGACGGTATCGGTATCAAGCAACGCGCATATCAGGAGCACTGCGCTCGCGCCGAGGATTTTCGCTTCATATATCTGATAATCGCATACTGTGAAATCCTTCCGGAGAACGGGTATGCTGACAATTTGTGCGATTTCCTTCAGATAACTGTCACTGCCGAGAAACCATTTTGGCTCCGTCAGACAGGAGATTGCAGTTGCACCTGCATTTTCATATTCCTTTGCTATATCAAGATACGGAAAGTCAGGCGCTATCAAGCCCTTTGAAGGGGACGCTTTTTTCACCTCACATATGAAAGAAAGTCCGTCTCGTTTAAGTGCTTTTTCAAATTCGAAATCACCCTTTGTAAGTGAGAGCACTCTTGTCTTGATGTTATCAGAGCTCTTATCAGCATATCTTGTCTTCGTAAATGCTGCAATTTCACTTAATATGTTATTCATTAGTAACCTCAATAAAGCGCTCAAGCGTTTTCTGCGCCTTGCCTGACTTGATGATTTCCTTTGCTTCATTTATTGCCTGCTCGAGCGATACGCCTTCCTTGGCAACGTAGATGCACGCGCCTGCGTTAAGCGCGACGGCGGTATTCTGTGCGTCCGTACCTTTGCCGCTGATAACATTACGGGTAATCTGGGCGTTTTCCTCGGGAGTTCCGCCGAGGAGGTC
>CACZPW010000009.1 GCA_902783115.1 uncultured Ruminococcus sp.
GCGGGGACTTAAAGGGCTTACGTTCATAATTTTGTTCACTGCGTTAATGAACTTGTTCTTAACGCCGGGTACGCCGATTATAAGCTGGGGACGGCTTTCGGTGACATACGAGGGACTGCGCTCGGCGGCGCTTATGTTTACACGGCTTGTGCTGTTGGTTACGGGTACGTCGCTTCTTACGCTTACGACTCCGCCCCTAAAGCTTACCGACGCGATAGAATCACTGCTTTCGCCGCTGTCGGTAATAAAGGTACCCTCGCAGGAGATCGCAATGATGATGAGTATTGCGATACGGTTCATACCCACGCTTGCAAGTGAAACGGAAAAAATAGAAAAGGCGCAGGCGTCGAGGGGCGCGGATTTTTCATCGGGAAACATATTCGTCCGCGCAAAGGCGATGCTTCCGCTTCTGATACCGCTTTTTATATCGGCGTTCCGCCGCGCGGAGGAGCTTGCAACAGCAATGGATTCGCGCTGCTATAATTCGGGCGCAAAGCGGACAAGACTAAACAGCTCAAAAACAGGGAAAAAAGACATTGTATGTGCCGCCGTATTTTTGATTGTAAGCGGCAGCATAACGGCGCTCGGATACATAAATACGGGAGGCATAATATGAATATAAGACTTGATCTTCAATATGACGGAACGAATTATCACGGCTGGCAGATACAGCCAAACGCCGTTACGGTGCAGTCGGTTATTACCCGTGCAATAGCGGAGCTTACCTCGGAGAGAATAAATCTTATCGGCTGCGGACGCACCGATGCAAAGGTACACGCAATAAATTATACCGCAAACTTCTTTTCCGAAACGACGATACCGGTAAATCAGCTTCATTATGCGATAAATACGCATCTTCCGGACGATATCGTAATAAAAAGCGCAAGGGTTGTCGGTGATGATTTCAAGGCAAATCAGAGCGCAAAGAAAAAGACGTATGTTTACCGTATTTTAAATTCCGAGCTTCCGGACGCATTTTTAAAAAATTATGCGTGGCATTACAAATACGATCTGGACATAGGTAAAATGAAAACGGCGGCAAGGGATTTTTTGGGCGAGCATGATTTTGTCGGGTTTGCCTCGGCGGGCTTTACCGTAAAAACCACCGTAAGAACGATATATTCGCTTGACATAAAAAAAGACGGCGATATTATCGGGTTTGAAATAACGGGAAACGGTTTCTTATATAATATGGTACGGATAATCGTCGGCACGCTTGTAGGTATGGGTAACGGGCGGCTTGATTATACAAGGGCGGCGGAAATAATCGCCTCCCGCGACAGGGAACAGGCGGGCATAACGGCGCCGCCGCAGGGACTGTTCTTAAAGGAGGTTATCTATTGATGGACGATTTTGAAAGAGACGAAATACAGAATATGATAAGCTTCGGCGGCGATGAGGGCGGCGCAAAGGACAGTGATACCGCCGGCGAGGAGCTTGAAAATACAAAGATCATAAAGCCGATCGAGCCGTCTGCCGGTATAACGGAGGAGAATGAAAGCCCGGATAAGACCTTTGAGGACGGCGTTGATACGGACAGTGACGGTGAAACGGAAGATGCTGATATCTACAGCCTTGGCGATATTGATGAAATCGACCTTGACGGCTTTGACGATATTGACGGCATTGATGAAATCGACCTTGACGGCATTGATGATCTTGAAGATTTTGACGACTTTGAGGATATTGATACGGACGCTGCGGAGTTTGATGAGGAGACGGGCAAAAAGCCAAAATCAAAGCGTTTTGTTCTGATACGGCGTATAATCGCTGCAATTATTCTGGTTTGCTTTGCGTATAAGTTCATTACGACAGATACGGGGCTTATAGGGATATACAAGAAAAATTTTGCGCATAACTGCACGCTTATTGCGGGGCATTTTAAAAAGGCAAAAACGCTTATGACCGAGAAAAGCGAGGATGAAGAGGATATAGTCTATTCTCTTGAAAGCGAGAACGTGCCCGAAACGGACACCTCGATAGAGGACAGGCAAAAGCAGGTCGAGGCAAGCATGGAAGCTGAGAAAAAAGAGGGCAAGGAAACGGTTTACGATACAGATGTAAAAAAATCGGTTATCATTCCCTATGAATACGGACGGGATTCGGTATACGCAAAGTTTTCAGGCGGATTGGCATGTGCGGCGACGAACTATCTTTGCTATATAAACTCTGACGGCGAGAAGGAATGGGAGATGACCACCTCCGTTATAGATCCGATAATCTCGGTTGCGGACAACTATATCCTTATCGCGCAGAACGGTGGCAAAAAGCTGTGCCTTTACGATAACAAGCGCCTTGTTTACGACACCGACTGCGAGGAGAATATACTTACCGCAAACGTATCGGAAAAGGGCGACTGCGTGCTTGTGACATCAAAGGATCTTTACAAGGGCGCGATATATGCCTATAACAAAAACGGGCAGAAGATCTACGGCTGGTCGTCGGGAAGCGACAGCGTTCTGTCTGCGGCGATATCCTCATCGTCAAGAAACATTGCGGCAACGCTTTTAAATACGGATAAGGAAATAATATCAAGCGTACAGATATTTGATATAACAAAAACGAAGCCGATAGCCACAACCAAATATGCGGATACGGTTCTGTTCGACGTCAGATATTTTTCGGACACGGTATGCGCTTTCGGGGACAATTCGCTCATCGGCGTAAAATCAAACGGAAAGACCTTGTACGATTTAAGGTTTGACTCATCGCCGATAAGTCATTATTCCATAGACAGGGGCCGCAAAACGCTTGTTGCAATGGACAGCGACAATGTGCCGGCGCTTGGCATTTTTAAGGACGGAGGACAGAAAAAAACTCTCACCGTTTCGGAGATGCCCGACTATATCGACATCGGCTCGGGGCATATTCTTTATAATATGGGCAGGGACGTTATCCTGTCACGGCAAAACGGCTCCGGCGCAAAGAAATATACGGCGGCAATGGACGTCAGGAAGCTTATTCTGGTGGGTTCGGACACATTTTTTATCGCATACTCAAACAGCGTTGAGCTTGTTAAATTCTGATACAAATTCTTATAGGAGGCGGGATATATGTACGGTATTTCAGCGGCGGTGATCCTTGATATCGTTCTTGTTCTTACGATATCGTCAGCTGCCGTAATAGGTGCTCACAAGGGTCTTTTAAAATCGTTTTGGCGTGTTTTGTCGCTTGCGCTTACGGTATTTTTGGTATTCACCTTCAAAACTCCGTTTTCAAGCGTATTGTCCCAGACCTCTGTATCGGACAGGATATATTCGTCCATAAGCGAAAAAATAACGCCCGTTTTTTCGGACAGCTTAAATTCCGGGGAGAGGATAACCCTTTCGCAGAAAAAGGAGATAGCCTCAACGCTGCATCTTCCTACGGTGGTCGTGGCGCAGCTGTTATCGGACTATGACGCGCAGGCGGTATCCGCCGGCACAAGCCGTGCCGTAAACCGTGCGGTCGATAATATCGCAAGATCTTTGACAATGCTTATTATGGGTTTTATTTCGGCGGTACTGCTGTTCATACTTATAAAGCTTTTGCTTTTTATGGTATATCACATATTATCCGCCATGACAAAGGTTCCGCTTATACGGGGTACAAACAGGTTTTTGGGGATGCTTGCGGGACTTTTAAATTCCCTCTTTATTATTTATATAATATGTGCTATAATATCGTTTATAGCAACCGACAATTCCTCTGTTTACAAAATGATAGAGGAAACCTACATAGTCAAATATTTTTATAATTATAATATTTTGCTTCAGTTATTTATGAAAGCATGAGGAAAGGAACAGGTATAAAAATGTACAGTGATATTGTAAAAAAGGGACTGGAAAAAACTCCGCACCGTTCGCTTTTCAAGGCGGCGGGCTTTACGGACGAGGAGATAAGCCGCCCGCTTATCGGCGTGGTTTCGTCAAAGAACGAGGTGATCCCGGGGCATATCCATCTTGATAAGATCGCCGAGGCTGTAAAAACCGGCGTAAAGATCGCAGGCGGAACGCCGGTAGAATTTCCGGCGATAGGCGTATGCGACGGTATTGCGATGGGACATATCGGAATGAAATATTCGCTTGCGTCCCGTGAGCTTATAGCCGATTCCATAGAGGCAATGACCTTGGCTCACGGCTTTGACGCGCTTGTGCTTATCCCCAACTGCGATAAGATAGTGCCGGGAATGGTAATTGCGGCGGCAAGGCTTAACATCCCCGCGATAGTTGTATCGGGAGGCCCCATGCTTTCGGTCAATTTCAAAAACAAATTCCGTGACTTAAACACTGCCTTTGAGGCGGTGGGCGCATTCAAAGCAGGTCAGATAGACGAAACGGAGCTTCTGGAGCTTGAGGAGGCGGCTTGCCCGTCCTGCGGCTCCTGCTCGGGTATGTTTACCGCAAATTCCATGAACTGTCTGTGCGAGGTACTCGGTATGGCTCTGCCCGGAAACGGTACGATACCTGCCGTGTATTCGGAGAGAATACGCCTTGCAAAGCAGGCGGGTATGAAAATAATGGAGCTGCTTGAAAAGAATATACGTCCCCGTGACATCATTACCCCCGATTCGCTTTATAACGCATTGAGAGTAGATATGGCGCTTGGCTGTTCAACGAATTCCATGCTCCACCTTCCCGCAATAGCGTATGAGGCGGACGCGCCCATAACGCTTGACTATGCAAACGAGATCTCAAAGGAAACGCCGAATTTGTGCCACTTGGCACCCGCAGGCGAGCATCACGTTCAGGATCTGTACGCCGCAGGCGGCGTAACGGCGGTTATGAACGAGCTTTCAAAGAAGGGACTTTTAAAGCTTGATACAATTACCGTAACGGGTAAAACGCAGGGCGAAAACATAAAAAATCACCCCGTTCTTGATTACAGCGTTATCCGTCCGATCGACGAGCCGTATTCACAAACGGGAGGCATAGCGGTCTTAAAGGGCAATCTTGCCGTTGACGGTTCCGTTGTAAAGCGGAGCGCCGTTTCGCCCGAAATGCTTCAGCATGAAGGTCCCGCAAAGGTATTTGACAGCGAGGAGGAAGCGATCGACGCAATTTACAAGGGCAAGATCGTAAAGGGCGACGTTGTGGTTATCCGCTATGAAGGCCCGAAGGGCGGCCCGGGTATGCGTGAAATGCTGTCCCCGACCTCCGCTATATGCGGTATGGGACTTGATAAGGATGTTGCCCTTATCACGGACGGCAGATTTTCGGGCGCAACCCGAGGCGCGGCGATCGGTCACGTTTCGCCCGAGGCGGTCGACGGCGGCCCGATAGCGTTTATTAAGGACGGAGACATTATTCAGATAGATATTGATAAGTGCGAGCTTAATTTGAAGGTACCGGACGAGGAGCTTGCAAAGAGGAAAGAGGGTTGGACGCCCAATGAGCCGAAGGTGAAAACGGGGTATTTGAGAAGATATGCAAAGCTCGTTTCATCAGGCATACAGGGCGCGGTAATGCTCAAGGATTAAACTGTCAGCGTTGCTGGCTGATGAGAGGATAAACCGCGACGCACTTACAAACCGCTAAAGCAATGCGATATATGGGAAGTAGGGGAAGATATTATCTTCCCGCAGTTGCCGTAAACGACGGGCGGCTGATAGCCGCCCCTACTGCGACAATAAAACAGGTGGGGCAAACATGCCGCAATAACCCCTCATCCGTCAAGCACACGGCATTGCAAAGCAATGCAAATCGCAAAGCGATTTTAAATAGCTTGACACCTTCCCC
>CACZPW010000010.1 GCA_902783115.1 uncultured Ruminococcus sp.
CAGATGCTCAGAATTACGGTTACATCATAAGCGTTTACCAAAATGAGTCAGATGACGATAAGGTATTCTTCAAGACTCTTAACGTAAAGGGCGAGATAATAAATTACGAGGCGGATACAAAGACCTCTGTAGACGGTCAGACCTACAGTAATCTTCAATCGCTTTACGAGAAATTTACAAAGCTTGATCCGGCTACGAACGAGAGATACACTCTTTCGCAGATAATGTATTTTGAGGATAATAACGAGCATACAAGGCTTACAAGCATTGATACTGCAACCGTAGGCGAGAATGAGAGCGAGGCTGATTCTATCTTTGTAGAGAAGTACAGATCCGTCGCATTCAGACCGAATCAGCTGTATCTGGCAAGGAGACTCCTGTTTGACGATAACGATCTGGTACTGTTCATTGTACCGCAGATAGCGGTGGGCAACCCATCGGATATCCGCTATGCAAAGGACGAGGACTACATGGTAAAATACACTCTTAAGAGCTTCTGGGCGAAGGAGCTTATAAGCGTCGACGCTATCGTAACCGATAAGGACGGATATATATCAAACTGCGCTGCGGTATATTACGATTATTATACCGATATGCCTAACGGCGGCAGCGGACTTTATGCAATGGGTACGGCAACGCTTGGCGTTGTAAATGAGATATCCGAAAAGAGAAACGCCAACGGCGAGATAGTACCTGTTATAAACCTTGTTACGGAGGCGCTTACATCAGACAGAGAATGTGCGTGGGAGTCATGTATAAAGAAGTCTGTTTATGATACCAACGGCAATGTGGTAGCAGGTCAGTCAAGGAATCTTGAAAAGGGCGACGTTGTTCTGTTCCGTTCGGATTCAGACGGAATAATACAGCACGTTGAGATACTCTTTGATTCGTCAAGAGTCGACAACAAGAGATTTGAAAAGGGCGAATACAAGAGCGACCAGCAGAGCTTCGGAATGGTATATTCAAAGTCGGGCAAGTCGTACAGAATGTCGAGCGTTGTAAAGCCCGGTGCGCCGCTTTATGACGGAAACGATCCGACTGCTACCATAGATATATCCTATGATAACCTGGTTACAAATATCGTTCCCGAATCAAACGTAAAGATTTTCGTTTATGACAGAGAAAAGGATGAGGTAAGAAAGGGTAATATCTACGATATCAGAGATTACAAGAGCCATCCCAATAACCCGTCGCTCCTTTACATAAAAGAATCGTTTACGGTACCGTCAACGATATGTATCTTCAACTGATGATAGGATGATATCCAAATGATGAAAAAGTATAACGGGCGGCAATAGAGCCGCCCGGGTAAAAAAACGGTAAGGAGGTGCAATTTTGAGAGGAATAAAAACAAAGCTTTTATCCGCACTTGCGGCAATTTCGCTTATGGCATCGTATGCGGTGGTTCCCGTGTTTGCGGATACGGGTATGACTGCGGCAAAGGTGCGAAGGAGCGTTGATTCGACAATAGAGGTAAAGCAGTACAGTATGGGTAATCTTTCGTCGTATATTTACAGAGATAACCTCAATAAGTTTTACGCTAACAGATTTACCAGTGCATACGCTGCGACAAAGCCCGTATATAACGGTGAAAAATCCTTCAGGATAAACTATTATAATAAAAACGGTGATGAGCTTACCGATACGCTGCGTCTTATTATGTCAAACACAACGGCAACGGCAAGAGGCGTAGACGTTGATAACATGGCGTTAAGGTTTATGTATAACCCGGCTATGGCAAGAGAGGAAACCTATGTAGGCATCATCTGCAGAACAAAAAAAGGAGTTTCGGCATCTCAGAACAGTGCCGCTCTTAAAATACGGCTTGATGAATACATCGAGTTAAAGTCAACGGACTACTCAAAGGATGTATGGATACCCGTAACGATACCCGTGACCTACTTCTTTGAAAACGGTATTTTTGATCCGATGGGCGGAACGGAAACGGACTTCAAGCGTCATTGTATAAACGGTATGATGCTTGAATATTCGACCGAGAATTTACCTTCGGTTGCCACATCGGGCGTTGCGATCGCATATATTGACGATGCGGAATTTGTAGAAGTGGTAAAACAGCCGCAGAATATGCGGTATGTAAAGAGTGATGATTCCGTAACCGTTTCATGGAACGGACTTTCGCAAAATACTGCGGATAAATACCTTGTTTACCGTGACGGCGTGCTTGTTAGTGAATTGGAAGGCGAGGCGTCATATACCGATAATACCGTAAGCGGGACCGGTAAGTATCTCTATTCGGTATGCTCCGTAGCAAACGACGGCTACCGTTCGGTCACCTCCCATATTGAGGTCGATATGAGCTCAGACGACGGCAACTACACCGAAACAGAGCAGCGCATCTTATATTCATGCACCGAGAAAGCGCAAATGGACGATGATCTGCCGCTTATAATAAACTGGAACAGACATTCAAGCGCAACGGAGGCAGGTGTCACTTACGGTACTGTTGCGGGACTTCCGTATTTTGCTGCCGGCAGTTCTCCGATGCATAAAAGGACGGCTGCCGCAGAGAGCTTTACAGTTCCCGATGAGGACAGATACCGTATAATACCCATAACCACACTTACAAGAACGGATACCGGTATAAAACTCGGTACGGAGCCAAAACGCGGCGCGACCTTTGCCTCGCAGATCGAGGATCTCGATACTGCGTCCATAGTGATAGACGCGGCAAAGGGCAAGGGCTATAACTCAAATATAAAAGGCATAAAAGTAGGTCTTGCGTATATCGACCTTAATACCGTTGCTTCTTATACATATAACGGTGCAAATCAGAATGTTTATGCAACGGGTATAAAATGGTGCGATGTTACAGACCAATTCACACCGCTTGCGGCATTCAGCGACTCAAACACATGGGAGAGCGCCAAGGGCGATATCAGAGTGGACATAAGCGATATATTATCAAACGGCACGGAAAAGTATCTGCACGGCGCAACAGCGGCAACGCATGAGGTAACTCTTGCAAATGCAAACGCCATTGCGGTCGATGTAGTTACCGGCAGCAGCTCGTATTCATCGTCGTCACCCGTTGTGATATTGGATAATATCATAATGGAAAAGACGCATACGGGCGAAATAAGCACCGGCGGTGATTTAAATATCGATATCGAGCTTTCGGATAAGGCGGGAAAGGTGTATAATAACAAAGACACACTCGATGCTTATCCCGACAGAGTAAGGGTCAGGACTGATAACGCAACAGGCTTTGCAAAAACCGCAAAGCTTGCGGCGGCAATGTATGATGATAGCGGATACCTTGTGGATATTGACACCTTTGATGTTGCAATACCCGTAGGAAAGGACAGCACAACGCTGTATCCGAATTTCTATCAGGCTATCCCCGGAAGCTATACGTTAAAATTCTTTGCCTTTGAAAATTACGGCACCATAAAACCGATAACAAGCAAGGTAAAGGCGGAATATACGGTATCGCTCCCGTCGTCAAAGAAGAATGTAACGGTGCTTGATACCGAGTATCAGACCGTAACGGGCTGGGGTATTTCACCGTTCTATATCTCGGAAAAGGACTTTAAGACCTTCTCAGAGTACGAGGAGTGGCCCGAAATTTACGATACGATTTACGGCGAGATGGGAATCACAAGCGTAAGAGTCCCCATTGATAAGGAATGCGGTTACACCGAAGAGCCCGCCGAGGAATTAAAGGATAAGCCCATAGCATCGGAGCTTGACTATGTTGTAAAATATATCGAGCGTGCAAAGGACTTTGGTATAGACGACTGGATCTTATGCTTCTGGTCGGCACCGAAATATATGATAGAAAAGCGGTATATCGCCGACAGAGAGGCAGATTTGTACTGTATCAAGTCCGAATACAAGGATACCTATTGCAGCTACATTATAAACGTTCTTGACTATCTTGTGGCCTCAGGCGTAGGAATGCCGCAGGCACTGTGCTTCCAGAACGAGCCGGGCGGCGGAACGGTAAATCCGTTCTTTACAAGAGAGGATTATGTATATACGTCCATAAAGCTGAGATCTATGCTTGATGAGAACGGATATGCGGATATCCCGTTAAGCGGATTTGAGTCCTCGGGTTATCATAACTGTCACAGATATTCGGGCGGCTCATACACAAACGTAGGCTACAATTATCTGGTGTCAAACCCACAGTTTGCGGCAACGATCGGCGTTTTCAGCTCACATGCATATACCGGCGAGGGTGAAACGGACGCCGATATCCAAAGATTTATAAATCTTGCCGACAAGCTTCCGGGCAGAGAACGCTGGATGACCGAGGTTTCGGGACTGGGACTTGTGGATTGTACGCTTTCGGACGGGTCTATGGATTATGTTATGGGACCTGCCATCAACACGATGCGTCTGTTGTGTACGGATATGGCGTGGATAGGCATGAACCGTTATTATTACTGGCGTGCGTATGTAAGCCATTACAATAACGACGCAAACGGCGCAAGCTATGACGTATTGGGCGACCAGTATGCACAGCAGGCAGTTGTTTACGGAACAAACGGCGGTAGGCTCGTAAAATCAAAGCTTTATGACTGCCTGAAGATCCTGTTTAACAGCGTGCCGGTAGGTTCAAAGGTAAAGCGTGTTTCGACTACCGATACAACGCTTGTAAATAAGGTTGCGATACGCTCCGATCTGGTTGCGTTTGAAACGGAAAAGGGAACGGTCGTAATGCTTGTAAATAAATCCGAAACAAGCAAGAGTATGGACTTTGCGGGACTTAGCGGAAACAGTGCAAAGGTCATGAACGTCACAAAGGATCATGATGTTATCGAGCTTAACAAGGACGTTACATCGGGTAGTGTTTCAGACGTTCATATTCCGCCGAGAAGCGTGACCTTCATAATAACAGATTGATCTTAAGCGGCAGGACGGAATAAATCCCTGCCGCAAGATATAAAAAAATTTTAAAACAAATAAGGAGGGAACTATCAATGTATAGTAAATTCAAAAAAATGGCTGCCCTGCTGATAGCGGCTGCAATGTCTCTGTCTGTTCTGGGCGCAATGACCGTTATGGGCGATGACAATGTAACATTCACCTTCTACTCAAGCGAGGGAGAGGCAGATTCAAGCATTTATTCGACAGGAGCTAAAGTTTACCCGCTATTTTACGTGGAAAGCTCTGTGCATCCGAGTAAACCGACTAAGGATTTTGGTGACGGAAAAAGAGCGGTAATCAGTATGTCGCTTAATGGCAGCGTCAGTTACCTGAACGGAATGACCAATGCCGATGAAGAGGTAACACCTCTCGACGAAAACAGGTATATTGTTTTGCCTCTTGTTACGGTTGGTAAAACTCCAAGCGAGACAAATTCGGTATACTTCAGTGACAAAATACCGTCCTTTGACGAATCAACGTTAAGTATCGATATTATAAAGGGCGCTACCGAGCTTATAACAAAGCACAAATTTGAGTCGATCAAAATGGGACTTGCTCATATCGATTACAGTCAATCTTATAAGTACACAAGAAAATACGACAATAAGGAATATAGCTGCTATCCTGCCGGTATCAAATGGATAGATATCACAGACGATTTCCCTGATGTCTATGATACCAGATACGGAGCAGCAAAAATATATGGCAATATAGTAACTACACCGTCTTACCCCGTAAACTATATCATAGCGAACGGCGAAGAAAGATATATTAACGGTGCAACGAAGGCGCAAACGGAAGTTACTGCAGCAAATGCAAATGCGGTAGTGATCGATATATTGTTAAATGAAGATAATAAGGACTATTTCATTGGCGGCGACTCGATGCTTATAAACAATATCAAGGTTGAGCCGAAAGCCGGAACGGTTACGCCTACGCCGGAGCCCACACCTACGCCGGTACCCACACCCGAGCCTATCAAGCCGGAAGGGCTTCTTCTCTGGTCAAGAACGGGTGTATCAACATCCACAAATTATAATGCAAACACTTATGCTCCGAATAACATATTTGTATACAATACCTGGAATCCGATGTCAACCGCAACCGGTACAAACAGCGGAAAGATCTGGAGCTGTCAGGATGTGTTTACATATATCTCATTGGGCAAATCAGTACTTGCAAATGCATCGGCAATGGACGATGCAATAACCCCGTCAAGTGCGGACAGATACCGTTTGTTCCCGCTTGCAACTGCAGGAGGAAATGACGGACTCAAAACCAAGAGCTTTTCCGACTATTACAGCACGGATGACCTTGCGGACAGCTATTTAAAGGTCGATATGATAAAGGGCGGCGGTTTCCCGAGTATTGCGCAGGAGGGAGAAAATCATTATAAGGCATTTAAGCTCGGTCTTGCGTATGTGGATTATACAAAGTCATCAAACTATACCTCAGGCAACGTGAGAACTGCATATGCAACCGATATGGCATGGATAGATATTACAGAGGAAGTCGAAGCGCTTAAGGAATTCCCATCGGCTCATGCAAGTCTTGACTGGGATGAGCATAAGACGGAAATAGCTCTTCCCATTTCAGATATAATCGAAAAGGGAGCGCATACGTATATTCACGGCGCAACAAGTGAAAAACCGATAACCATTGCAAACGCAAACGCAGTGGTATTCGGTATCGAGCTTGAAAACAATGTTTATCCGTCGGGCAATATGCTGTACTTTGATAATCTCCGCTTCGAAAAGGCGGCAGAGGTATCATTTACGTTCAGCGGCAGCGTTGCAAACGGTGTAACCTTGAGTGCTCATAACGAAAGCTCAAAGCCGATAACTCCCGCAGTAGTATTTGCATACTACAAGGACGGCGCGCTTGTTGATGTAAAGATAGATAAGTCCTTTAAGGTAGCGAAAACCGCTGAGGGTGAGCATACGTATCAGCTTTCATCAGCCGAGGCATTTGACCATGTGGCGGTTATGGCATTTGATTCACTTGAAAATCTTGTGCCGTTATGCACTAAATTCTACGAATAAACTATGATCTGCATGTGGGGTTGCTGCATTTAAAATGCAACAACCCCATTGACATAAATTATGGTTTCCTGTACAATATAAACGGATACACCGTAGGGAACGACCCATGTGTCGTTTCGTGCAAAACCGCAAATTGGTACGGTATGGAACGCCTCATGTGTCGTTCCGTGAACGCCGTATACAACAACCGCATATTATTACGATCGTAGGGGCGATTCACGAATCGCCCGCCGATACGGTTTAGGTACCGCATAAAACGGACAATTCATGAATTGTCCCTACAAAGTCGTATATTAGCACGTTTGTAGGGACCGGCGTCCCCGACGGTCCGTTGCATACGGTAAATACACTTGTGTGTAAATACGGACAGTCCGGGAGGCCTGTCCCTACAAAACCGCAAATCAATGCGGTAGGGGCGATTCACGAATCGCCCGCCGATACGGTTTGGGTACCGCATAAAACGGACAATTCATGAATTGTCCGAAAAATTAACACAAATACGGCAGACAATAACGGTTGGTCGTAAACGCCCAACCGCTGTTCACGGTGCGATGTAGGCAAATATCGGCGGGAAGATAATATCTTCCCCTACGATCCGTTGCCGTAATATAAAATCAGGCATCTTAACCGAAATTTAACATAACAAAGAGGTATATATGAAACACGAAATAAAGGAAACGACTGCAAAAATAATAAACAAAAACGGGAACACTATGCTTTTGATAAACGGCACGGAGCTGTACAGCTCGGCGTTCCGTTCCTTCAGACCGTCAGAGGATAATGTTCCCGATTTTTACGATAAGGGCTTTAAGCTGTTCTGTATCCATTCGAGCGGCATTATGACGGCGCTTGCAAACAGAACGATACCGTATTCGGAATACGGCGAGGTATGGTCGGGCGAGGACAGCTATTCCTGGGAGAATTTGGCGGCACAGGCGGAAATGTTCAAAAAAAATGCGCCCGATGCGTATTATGCGGTGATGATAGACCTTAACACCCCCGCGTGGATGCTTGAAAAATATCCCCAAATGCGCGATACCTGGACGGAGCTTATCCAGGAGGTCGATAATCCGAAATGGCGCGAGAGCGCGAAAGAATATATA
>CACZPW010000011.1 GCA_902783115.1 uncultured Ruminococcus sp.
GGACAGTCCGGGAGGCCTGTCCCTACGACACGGCTTTGTAGGGACAGGCGTCCTCGACTGTCCGCAGGCGGATATTATCCGCCCGTCATTTACAACAAACGCGGGAAGATACTATCTTCCCCTACTTCCTATACCGATCGCTATGCAATATAAAAAAATATCACAAACGCTTAAAAAAAATATTACATATATTGACACAAAAATAAAAATATGATAGAATAATCCATATTTAAAAATTTTACAGGAGGATGTAAATTATGAAAAAACTCACTAAGATCCTGAGTCTTACAGCTGCAATGGCTATGGCAGTATCGGCACTTGCAGGCTGCGGCGCTCAGAAGGCGACTGAAACTGCCGATACGGCGGCAGGAACATCGGCGGCTGTTATAAAGATCGGAGGCATAGGTCCTCTTACAGGTCCTGCTGCGATCTACGGTAATGCCGCAAAGACAGGTGCGGAGATCGCGGTTGAAGAGATCAACGCTCTGGGCGGAGATATTCAGTTCGAGCTTCAGTATGAGGACGATGAAAACGATGCGGAAAAGGCAGTAAACGCTTATAACAAGCTCAAAGACTGGGGTATGCAGGTATCATTGGGCTGCGTAACGACAAAGCCGTGTATCGCTGTTTCTTCAGAGGTATTCTCAGACAGAATATTCGCTCTTACTCCGTCGGCGTCATCAACAGACGTTATCGAGGGTAAGGACAATATGTTCCAGATGTGCTTTACAGACCCCAACCAGGGTATCGCTTCGGCTGAGTACATCAAGTCTCAGAATCTCGGAACAAAGATCGGTATAATCTATAACAACTCCGACGCATATTCAACAGGTATCTACAACAAGTTCGTTGCAGAGGCACAGACACAGGGACTTGAGATAGTAAGCACACAGACGTTTACGGACGATTCCGCTAACGATTTCAGCTCACAGCTCAACGCTGTAAAGGCTGCAGGCGCGGATCTTCTCTATCTCCCCATTTACTATACACCTGCGTCACTTATCCTTGCACAGGCTGATAAGATGCAGTATGCGCCCAAGTTCTTCGGCGTTGACGGTATGGACGGAATCCTTACTCTTGAGAATTTCGATACGTCACTTGCAGAGGGTGTTATCCTGCTTACACCGTTTGCCCCCGATGCTGACGACGAGCTTACAAAGAAGTTTGTTGAAGCATACAAGGCAAAAGCAGGCGATGTTCCCAACCAGTTCGCGGCTGACGCATACGACTGCGTATATTCGATCTACGAGGCTATCCAGAAGGCTGGCATAACAGCCGATACAAGCGCTGCAGATACCTGCGAGGCTCTGGTTGCAACATTTACAAGTCCGGAATTTGTATACGACGGTCTTACCGGTACAAGCGTTACATGGCAGACAACCGGTGAGGTTTCAAAGAAGCCTAAGGGCATGGTTATTGAAAACGGCGTATATGTTGGTATGGACTGATTTATCGGTTATAATTTGACACAACAATAGATAAATGATTATAATATTGAGCCGTGGTACGGAAAATGATGCTGCCAAGCACCTGGATATTCCCCACGGCTTGATGTCTTATTAAGATTAAGGATGGATGGTAATATGACTTTTATTTCTAATCTTATAAACGGTATAAGTCTGGGCAGTGTTTATGCGATCATAGCATTGGGCTATACTATGGTCTACGGTATAGCAAAAATGCTTAACTTCGCACACGGTGACGTAATTATGATCGGTGCGTATATGTCTTTTTGCGCAACTACCTATCTTCACCTTCCCGTACCTGCGGCGATCTTTATGGCTATGTGCGTGTGTACGATCCTGGGAATAGTGATAGAGGGACTTGCATACAAGCCCCTGCGCCGGGCAACCTCGCTTGCAGTGCTTATTACCGCGATCGGCGTGAGCTACTTTTTGCAGAATATCGCACTCATTATTTGGGGCAGCGCACCGAAGACCTTTTCGTCCGTAGTACCGTTCGGGTCACTCAGACTTTTCGGCGGCGAGCTTATAATAACGGCGGAATCAATAGTTACGGTGCTTGCAAATATCGTTATAATGGTAGGTCTTGCAATATTTACAAAAAAGAGCAAGATGGGTAAGGCGATGCGCGCCGTGTCGGAGGATAAGGACGCCGCAGAGCTTATGGGCATCAACGTAAACGTGACTATTTCCGTGACCTTTGCCATAGGCAGTGCGCTTGCGGCAATAGCCGGAGTCCTGCTTTGCTCCGCATATCCCGTACTTATGCCGACCACAGGCGCAATGCCCGGTATCAAGGCGTTTACCGCCGCAGTATTCGGCGGCATCGGCTCCATACCCGGCGCAATGCTTGGCGGAATATTGCTCGGCATAATCGAGATATTCAGTAAATCGTACATTTCAACGCAGCTTTCGGACGCAATAGTGTTCGGCGTGCTTATAGTCGTGCTTCTTGTTAAGCCCACCGGTCTTTTGGGCAAGAAAATAGCCGAGAAAGTGTGAGGTGCGTTATGAAAAAAATAAGAGAATTAAACAGCTTTACACGGACGAATATTGCCTGCTACGGAATAGTCATATTGGCGTTTGTGGTGCTGTATCCGCTTCAGTCGGCAGGACTTATAAGCCACTCTATAAGCGGTCAGCTTGTGCCTATCTGCACATACGTGGTTATGGCTATATCGCTTAATCTCACAGTCGGATTTTTGGGCGAATTAAGTCTCGGTCATGCGGGATTTATGAGCGTCGGCGCATTCACGGGCGTTATTACGGCAATAAGTCTTGCTGCGGCAGTTCCGTCTCCCGCCATACGCCTTGTTATCGCGATAATTGTCGGCGGTTTGTTTGCGGGCGTTGCCGGACTGATAATAGGCATACCGGTATTAAGACTTAAGGGTGACTATCTTGCGATAGTAACGCTTGCATTCGGTGAGATAATAAAGAATATAATAAACTGCCTGTATGTCGGGATCGACGAAAGCGGTCTGCATTTCAGTATGAAAAGCGATGCGGCGCTCGGTCTTTCGGATATGGGACGTGTAATAATGAAGGGTCCGCAGGGCGCAGTCGGCATTACAAAGACGGCGACCTTCCTTTCGGGAATTTTGCTTATCCTGTTTGCGCTCTTTATTGTTTTAAATCTTGTAAACAGTAAAACGGGACGTGCCGTTACCGCTATCCGCGACAACAGGATCGCGGCGGAGTCGGTAGGCATAGGCATAACACGCTATAAGCTTACGGCATTTATAATATCCGCAATGCTTGCGGGTATGGCGGGCGCATTATATGCGCAGAATCTGTCGGCAGTCGCCGCTACAAAATTTGATTTCAATACGTCGATACTTATTCTTGTATTTGTCGTTCTGGGCGGTATGGGAAATATTTTCGGCTCCATTATTGCGGCGTCGCTTCTGTATATGCTGCCCGAGCTTTTAAGAGGGCTTGCCGATTACAGAATGCTTATCTATGCGGTAATACTGATATTTGTTATGATCGCAACCAACGGCACACGTTCAAAGCTTATTATAGCAAAAATCAAATCGTTGTTCAGATTTAAAAAATCACCGGGAGAGGGGGCGGCCAATATATGACAAAAATGGTACCTTTGCCGAGCAAGGCGATCGTCCCCGAAAGGGACGCAGGAAGCGATCCCATCCTTGAAACACACAGACTCGGTATAGATTTCGGCGGACTTAAGGCTGTCGATGAGATAACCCTTGCGATCGGCAGAACGGAAATAGGCGGTCTTATCGGCCCCAACGGCGCGGGAAAGACTACGGTCTTTAACCTTATAACCAACGTGTACAAGCCCACGCGCGGCGATATAATCATAGACGGCAAGCCCACAAGCGGTAAATCCGTATCCCAGGTCAGCCGTATGGGTATCGCAAGAACGTTCCAGAACATCAGACTGTTTGCGGATATGTCCGTAATTGACAATGTCAAGGTTGGTCTGCACTATTCGATAAACCAGTCGCTCTTATCCTCCGTAACGCATCTGTTCGGCTACAGAAAATCCGAGCGTGATGCGGACGAGCGCGCGCTTGAGCTGCTGTCGTTCTTCAATATGGAGGGGCTTGCAAAATTCAAGGCGGGCTCATTGCCCTACGGCGAGCAAAGACGGCTTGAAATAATCCGTGCGCTTGCAACAAATCCGAAAATCATTCTGCTTGACGAGCCTGCCGCAGGTATGAATCCGTCGGAAACGGCGGAGCTTATGGAGAATATCCGCAGGATCCGTGACGAGTATCAGATAGCTGTGCTTTTGATAGAGCATGATATGAATCTTGTTATGAATATCTGCGAGGGTATCTGCGTGCTTGACCACGGCAAGGTCATCGCAAAGGGCACGCCCGAGGAGATAAAGTCGGATCCCAAGGTTATCGAGGCGTATCTGGGCAAGAAGAAGGAGGACTGATTTATGAGTAAAATTTTAACTGTTGACAATATAAATGTTTACTACGGTCAGATCCATGCCATAAAGGACGTTTCGGTCGACGTTGAGGAGGGCGAGGTGGTTGCCCTTATCGGCGCAAACGGCGCAGGTAAATCCACAACACTCCGCACGATATCCGGACTTTTGCGTACAAAAACAGGCGGAATTACGTTTGAGGGCGAGGATATAACGCATATTGACGCATATAAGCTTGTAAGCCGGGGATTGGCGCATGTGCCCGAGGGCAGGCGTGTGTTTTTGCAGATGACTGTGCTTGAAAATCTCGAAATGGGCGCATTTACGAGGAAGGGCGATATAAAGGCAAGCATAAACGACGTTTTTGAACGCTTCCCCAGGCTTGAGGAAAGAAAATATCAGATTGCGGGAACGCTGTCGGGCGGCGAGCAGCAAATGCTTGCAATGGGCAGGGCGCTTATGAGTAAGCCCAAGCTTATGATGCTTGACGAGCCGTCAATGGGACTTTCGCCCATACTTGTACAGCAGGTGTTTGACATCGTGACCGAGCTTAACAAAAGCGGCACGACCATACTTTTGGTTGAACAGAATGCGGAGATGGCATTAAAGATCGCGGATCGTGCATACGTCCTTGAATCGGGCAGGATAAAAATATCCGGCACCGGCAAGGAGCTTGCCGCAAGCGATGAGATCAAAAAGGCATATCTGGGCGGCTGATAAAATGAAACTATCAAAAAACGGCGTCACAGTTTGATGTGAAGCCGTTTTTTTGTGCCGTAATGCGCGTGTAGTGTGGATATATACTGCGACATATCCATTATGTAAAAATTGTAGTAGAAATTATAATAGCGGTTATTATTACGATTATCAAAGATGATATAATGCCAAGAATAATACATCTCTCTCCGGTAGTTTGCGTTTCAACATCAGAATTTGATAAAAGTATTGATCCTAATATAAAGCCTACAAGTGGCACCAAAAATGAAACTACGAAATGGAAGCCATAACTTTGCGCCTTTCTGTGCGCCTTTCTGTGCATTCGATTAATGTATAATGTTCGGTATTGATCTGGACTAATTTGCGACAACTCGTACTCCGCCAGTTCTGCTTTATATTTTCTATAAAAATACCATATTGGTATTCCTGTAATAATAACAATCCCAGACAAAGCTGAACCTATTATTGCAGGATTCATCAAACTTGGCACAAGAGCCAGCACGAAAACGATGGCTGCATATATAATAACACCTGTATTGAATTTTGGTTTTGTGGGCATAGGAATATTGATCATTTTATCCTCTTTAATGGTTGATTCAATAATCTTTTTGCTAAAATGTTCTTTGATTGCATATCCACATCCTGGGCAAACCAATGCGGTATCTGACACTTTTTCTCTCCCACACTCAGGACAATTTACCAATGCCATAATTTATTCCCTCCTTGTGCAGAAATTGTTTTCTGCATATAATTATAATATTTATTACTATTGTAATAATATATATTATAATATTATCATATTTATATTTGAATGTCAATGGAATATAATCAAATTGTGAAATTTATATTATCAGGTGATATAAGTGAAAACAGAATTTAAAGATGATTATATAAAAATAGGTTTAAAAATATCATATTATAGGAAATTAAAATCGTTAACTCAAGAGCAACTTGCTGAGATTTTGGGGTGTGGAGTATCATTTATAGGTCAGATTGAAGCGCCGAATATATACAAAGCAATTTCTTTGGATACGTTATTTACAATAGCAAAAGCACTTGAGATACCACCGTATAAATTATTATATTTTGATAATTGAGAAAGAAAAATAATAAAAATAAAAATTTACATTCCCATTTGCCGCAGTGTTATTGCTGGAAAAATATTGACGAAATACGGATATGCTGATATAATGCCATTGCGGTAAGTCATTGCCGCAGGTCATCATGACCTTGATAACAGAATAATGAGCGGCGGTTCGTTCCGAACATTCCCATAAAGGGGGGTGTTAAATCATGGTACATTCCGATTGGATTTGGTTCACAATACAAGTCGTTGTAATTGCTATGATTGTTAAAAGGATAAATAAATAACCGCCCATTCCCACAAATGAGCGGTTAGGGTAGAGCGTTTTTTCGTTCTACATAACACATATGTCGGAACGGGTAGCCCGCTCCTCTGTTATCTAAAATATATCACACTCGGCAGCATAAGTCAAGGCTTTATGCTTTTTTTATTTGGTTTTACAATTTTCCATTCGGTTTTCCGGTTTTTTATTTGATTTTCCGGACTTTTAGGTGCGTTTTACCCGCTTTAAATGCTTAAAATTGCCCGGAATCGGATTTTTTTGCCGGGTGGGGAGGTAATTTAATCGTCAAAATGCACAAAAAAATTGCAAAAATTTCTGCAAATTTGTTGGAAAAATAATGAAATTTTTTGCAAAAAAAGCTTGCCAAATCAGGCAAAATGCTGTATAATATCCCATGTTGTGACACTTGACAAACGATGAAGCGGGAGGTTGCGGCAAGAAAATGCCGGTTTTTCCGTGGAGAATGTCCGATTCAAGAAACCGGGCGGCAGTCACGCTACACAATGCTTGGCACAAAGAGGCAAACTGCGTTTTTATAAAACGGCAAGTGCTTCGGCATGGGCATAAATGCGGCGAAAATTGACTATTGGCCCCAACATCTGTGAGTTGATGTGTGGGGTTTTTATTTTCGGGTGGTAAGGAACACCCGGCGGTGTGTGCAATTTTCAAACGGCGCTGTCGTGCAAACGAACAACACTATTCCAAGATATTGTCTTGGCATCTGAAATTTATTTTCCGCACACTGTGCGGACCATACAGAATAGGAGGAAAGAATAGTATGGCAGCAAATCAGAAAATCAGAATCAAGTTAAAAGCGTACGATCATGTAATTCTTGATCAGTCAGCTGAAAAGATCGTTGAGATCGCAAAGAGAACGGGCGCTAAGGTATCAGGTCCGATCCCGCTTCCTACAGATAAGGAGATCATCACGATTTTAAGAGCTGTGCATAAGTATAAGGACTCCCGTGAGCAGTTTGAGAGAAGAACTCACAAGAGACTTATAGATATCGTTGTTCCTGGCGCAAAGACCATGGAAGCTTTAATCAAGATTGATTTGCCCGCAGGCGTAGAAATAGACGTTATCCAGAAATAATGGACTGCTTCGGCGCTCTATGGGCTTATCACATAAGAAACGCAGTAGCATAATGCTATGATGCGGGTCAAGTTCCCAAATTTAGCTTTTTAACGGGAACCAATAACTGAATAAAGGAGGACAAACAATGGAAAAAGCAATTTTAGGCACAAAGATCGGCATGACTCAGATCTTTGGCGAAGGCGGCGTTGTTATCCCTGTAACGGTAGTTCAGGCGGGACCCTGTGTTGTGGTTCAGAAGAAGACTGTTGAAACAGACGGATACGATGCCCTGCAGGTTGGCTTTGGCGAAGTTAAGGAGAAGCACTTAAACAAGCCTTTGATCGGTCATTTCAAGAAGGCTGACGTTGCCAACAAGAAGTATTTAAGAGAGTTAAGGCTTGCTGATTGTTCATCATTCAATGTGGGCGATGAGATCAAGGCTGATGTGTTTGCGGCGGGCGAAAAGGTCGACGTAAGCGGCATCTCAAAGGGTAAGGGCTTTGCAGGCCCCATGAAGCACGGCTTACACCGCGGACCTATGACTCACGGTTCAAAGGCAAAGCGTGTATCCGGTTCAATGGGTATGTGTTCAAACCCCGGCCGTGTATTGAAGGGTAAGATTTTGCCCGGTCACATGGGTGTTGACAAGGTTACAGTTCAGAACCTCGAGGTTGTTCAGGTCATGGCGGAGAATAATCTTATTCTCATAAAAGGCGCCATCCCCGGAAGCAAGGGCGGCCTTGTTACAATACGTAATGCAGTTAAGGCATAACCGAAGAGGTTTTTGGAAAGGAGGATATGTAAATGGCTAAAGTGGCTTTATATAATATGGAAGGCGCAAAGACCGGCGATATGGAAGTATCGGATGCAATATTTGCGGCTGAAATAAATAATGCGGTTTTGCACGCTGTTGTTGTAAATCAGCTTGCAAACAAGAGGCAGGGCACTCAGAGCACAAAGACCCGTACAGAGGTTGCCGGCGGCGGTGCAAAGCCTTGGAGACAGAAGGGTACAGGCCGTGCAAGACAGGGTAGTACAAGAGCTCCGCAGTGGACAGGCGGCGGCGTTGCTTTGGGACCTAAGCCCAGAAGCTACCGCTACACATTAAATAAGAAGGTAAGAAGACTTGCCATGAAGTCCGCATTATCTGCAAAGTATGCGGATTATAAGGTATTCGTTGTTGAGGATCTGTCGGTTGACGAGATCAAGACTTCAAAGATCGTTACATTATTAAAGGGTCTTGAGGTTGACAATGAAAAGGCTTTAATCGTAACGGCTGACGCAAACGAAAAGGTTTATAAGTCAGCAAGAAACATTAAGGGTGTTACACCGACTCATGTAGGCACATTGAATGTTTACGATATATTAAAGCACGACGCGTTCATCGTATCAAAGGATGCGGTTGCAAAAATCGAGGAGGTGCTTGCATAATGAATTCATACGATTTATTAAGAGAGCCGGTTTTGACCGAGCGTTCGATGGCTCCTGTGTTTGACAGAGAGGGAAACGAGATAAAGAAGTACACCTTCAAGGTGCCTGTATCGGCAAATAAGGTTGAGATAAAGCAGGCTGTTGAAGAGGTGTTCGGCGTAAAGGTTCAGGCTGTAAACACTATCCGTATGGAAGGTAAGATGAAGAGAATGGGCAGAAGCATGGGAAGAAGACCTGCTTACAAGAAGGCCATAGTTACTCTTGCATCGGGCAGCAAGACAATCGAATTTTTTGAAATGTAATTAAGAGAAGGAGAAAAGGATAATGGCTATTAAAAAGTATAATCCTACTTCGCCTGCCAGAAGATTTATGACAGTTTCTGACTTTGCTGAGATAACAAAGAAGTCACCCGAGCGTTCACTGCTTGCAACCAACAAGAAGAATGCCGGAAGAAACTCATACGGTAGAATCACGGTTCGTCACCGTGGCGGCGGAAACAGAAGAAAGTACAGAATAATCGACTTTAAGAGAAACAAGGACGGTATGCCGGCAACAGTTATCGGCATCGAATACGATCCTAACAGAACGGCTAATATTGCACTCGTAAAATACGAGGACGGAACACTCGCTTATATTCTGGCTCCTCAGGGACTTACGGACGGCGATGTTATAGAGTCAGGCAAGGGTGCTGATATAAAGCCGGGTAATGCATTGTTTATCAAAGATATTCCTGTAGGTACCTTGATTCATAACATTGAATTGTATCCGGGCAAGGGCGGTCAGCTGGTAAGGTCGGCAGGTGAGTCGGCACAGCTTATGGCTAAGGAAGATAACGGATATGCTCAGGTAAGACTTCCGAGCGGTGAAGTGAGAATGGTTCGTCTTGACTGTAAGGCTACAGTCGGCGTTCTCGGTAACCAGCAGCACGAAAATATCTCAATCGGTAAGGCAGGCAGAAAGCGTCACATGGGTTGGAGACCGACCGTTCGAGGCGTTGTTATGAACCCGAACGACCACCCGCACGGCGGCGGTGAAGGTAAATCACCTATAGGCAGACCTGCACCTGTTACTCCGTGGGGTAAGCCGGCGCTTGGTTTAAAGACAAGAAAGCATCGTAACAGAACGGATAAGTTTATCATTAAGCGTCGTAACGACAAATAATGATTGATGGGATTATTCCTGAAAGGAGAAAACTTTAATGAGCAGATCAATTAAAAAGGGACCTTATGTTGAAGAAAGACTCATGAA
>CACZPW010000012.1 GCA_902783115.1 uncultured Ruminococcus sp.
AATAAAGGCTGCGGCGTAAATATAAAGGTGTGGGATAATGAATCCGATGCTGTAAAAACAGCCGCAAAAAATTTAAGAACGGATTTAGTTAAAGTTTTTGATGTAACCTTAGGTACCGATGTTGATATCATCATCGGTACTTTGGGTGTTTTCGGAAATTTTTCAAAATATGCCGATATTGACAGACTGAGGGATAAAAACGGTGTTTTACATAAGGAAACGTATGTTATAGCCGAAAAGGACAAAACGCTGTTTTTGGGCGGCATTGACAGGCGTGGTACTGTTTATGCCATATATACATTTTGCGAAAGCATAGGCGTATCGCCCTGGTATTTTTTTGCCGATGTGTCCGTTGATAAAAAAGATAAAATCGAAATATGCACGGATCATTTTGAAACGGATTATCCTACGGTAGAATACAGGGGCATATTTATAAACGACGAGGAGGAGCTTGATGCTTGGGTCAAGCTTAATGCGGGCGAGGAAACGATAGGCGTAAAAACCTATGAAAAGATATTTGAGCTTCTGTTAAGACTTAAAGCAAACTATATCTGGCCTGCAATGCATGTAAATTCCTTTAATGTAAAGCCCGAAAACGGTGCTCTTGCGGATAAAATGGGCATAGTTGTCGGCACATCACACTGTGATATGCTTATGCGGTCAAACAACCGTGAATGGCTTCCGTGGCTTGAGAAAAAAGGCTATAAGGACGTTGAGTATGACTATTCGATAGAGGGCAAAAACAGAGAGATCCTTAAGGAATACTGGTCTGAAAGCATTGAACAGAATAAGAATTTTGAGGTAAGCTATACGCTTGGTATGCGAGGGATCCACGACAGTGGCTTTGAAGTCCGAAAGCTTTTAAAATATTCGGGCGAGGAGCTTACAAGAAAGAAAATCGGGCTTTTGGAGCAAATTATAAGCGATCAGAAAAAAATGCTTGATGAAAAGGCGGGAAAGGATGCGCTAAAGACGTTTGTGCCGTACAAGGAGGTGCTCAATCTATACGATGCGGGGCTTGATGTGCCCGAGGAGCTTACACTTATTTGGTCAAACGACAATTACGGCAATATTCGCAGATATCCGTCCGAAAAAGAAAGACAGCGTAAGGGAGGAAACGGTATATATTACCATAACTCCTATTGGGCGCCGCCGAATGCGTCGTATTTGTTTATCTGCTCGATACCTTTATCAAAAACGAAAAACGAGCTGAAAAAGGCGTACGAAAACGGAATACAAAAGCTGTGGGTGCTGAACGTCGGAGCGATTAAGCCAATAGAAGCGGAGCTTGAATTTTTTGTGCGCTATGCATGGGAGATAACAAAGGAAACCACAACAAAAGATGTGGATACATATATGGAGCAGTGGATAAACAAAACCTTCGGTGTAGATTTCGGAGCTGAGTGTTCAAGGATATTTAACGGATTTGACGCGCTTACGGACGTAAGAAAGGTCGAATTTCTTGAAAATGATGTGTTTACCCTAAATTCATACGGCGATGAATGGACGGATAGGATAAACCGCTATCAAAAGCTTTATGACAGCGCAAATGCACTTTACAATTCGCTTCCCGATAACAAAAAGCCTGCATTTTATCAGCTTGTGCTTATGAAGATCCATGCGGGGTATTTTATGAATTCGCAGTATTATTATGCGGACAGGTCAAAGTATTGCCACGATATGGGAATGTTAAAAGCCGCCGAAAAATATACGGAATTATCGCTTGAATTTGACGCGCGAAAGAGAAAGCTTATAGAATATTATAACCATATTATGCTTGACGGGAAATGGAACGGAATACTTACGCCCGAAAAATTCCCGCCGCCCGTTGCGGCTATGCACCCGATATGCGTACCGCCTGTTGAAATACCCAAAACGAGCGAACTGCTTGTATCGGTATATAACGGCTCGGATGGATTGGTGTTTAAAAATACGGAGGCAAAATGGATCGATCTCGGCATATCGGGAGCAAAACCCTTGGATTATGAAATATCATGTCCCGATTGGCTTGTTGTATCGGATAGACAAGGTACTGTTTATGATGAAATAAGGCTTTTGATTTCCCCGGGACACGTTGATGATTTAAGCGGCGAATTAAAGATTTATACAAACAAAACGGTAAAAACTGTGCCGGTAAAGGTCATAGCCGGCGATTCTTCGGATGATGAGGGGATTATAAGTCTCGGTATAAAGGAGGCGGAGGGCTGGAAACGCATAAAAGGTCTCGGCAGAGCTATTGGCGATGCGGCAGAGGCGCAAAAAGAAGGCGCAAGACTTTTATACAGCTTTAATTTGTCACATACATCAAATGCCAGACTTGAGCTTGACAGGTGTCCGTCCCTTAACTCTATAGGCAAAATAAGGGTTAATGTAAGTCTTGACGGAGGAAAAGCCATAACACTTGAGAGTAATTCAAATGACGAGCATAAGGGTAACTGGAAATACAATATATTCAATAGCGTGGACAGGCTGTTCCTGGATTTGGGTAAACTTCAAAAAGGAAGGCATACTCTTGAGCTTGTTTCTGTTGATAAATATTTTGCTTTTTCAAATATTACGGTTTATACGGATAAGCGAAAATATATAAACGTCCCCAAGCTTTATACGGGAGAAAATCAGGCGTTACCATGCAAACTGTGCGATGATTTTTACTCTATGGTAGGTGATTTGCCGCCCAGGGTACAGGTATACGGAAAAAAGAATATGCCAAAATCCGATTTGATAAAGGCAACCGATGATGTGTATGAAAGAGAATACGGTAAAAAAATCAAAAAAACCGATATTTTAAAATCGGGACACAGTGCATTTTGTGAAGATAACGGCTTTGTTAAAATCGACGCCGCATCAGCGCTTGCAAATACAGACTTTGCAAATGCATCGCCTCAGTTTAAGCACTGTAACAGCACATCATACTCAAATAGCTCTATAGCGTTATACACGCCTTCTTGCGAAACGGATTGCAGGGAAGATCCAAAGCTTGCTCCGTCGCTTAACTATATGATAGATGTTACGGGAGGAAATTATACCGTATGGGTGCTTACAAAGGAAGCAAGACTGCCACAGTCGTTTGTAAGCGTGTCCTTTGATGGGGGAGAAATTTGTAAAGAAGACGGGCTGCTTTCGGGAGGAAGGCTTTGGAGGTATGAAACCGAGCAGATATGGCATTGGAGTGCAATAAAGGAAGTTTTATTATCCGCGGGGACTCATAAATTAACGGTACATTCTCTTACGAGCGGAATACGTTTTGACAGAATATGTATTGCAAAAAATGACAACATTCCTCCTACGGATATGAATTGGTAATAACATATGCGTAATAACATATGTTGGTGAAAATCACCAAAAAATATGGACAAAAGCGTAAAAATATGTTATTATATTCATATATTACTTGAAAGAGAGGGATTATTTGTGAATAAAAAGCATGCAATAAGAAGAATTGTTTCTGTAATTTCTGCTTCGGCTATGATTTTAAGCGCCGTTACGGTATCTTTTGCGTCGGAGCTTAACGGAACAAAGGAAATCGTATGCAAGGTAGGGGATAATCTTACGGTAAGCAAACCCGTTTCGGGTGCAAAAGATACGCAGGAGCTTATAGACGGTAAGCCCGAAATGAAGAGGCCTATGGAAAATCTTGACAGAGGTCTTGTTGCCGTGCCTGCCGAAAACGGAAACTTCATTTCATGGCGTTGGTTGGGCTATGAAAGCCTTTCCGTAAAATATAACCTTTATAAAAACGGCGAAAGATTAAATTTTGAGCCTATGACTCTTACAAATTATACCGATACAGAGGGTAAAAATACCGATAAATACAGTGTAAGCGCGGTAATTGACGGTATTGAATCGCAAAAATGCGACGAGGTGTCGGTATGGGAAAACGGCTACCTTGAAATCCCCGTTGATAAACCTGCGGACAGCCCCTTAGATGATAACCCCGGCATATACAGACCGGGCGATGCATCGGTCGGCGATCTTGACGGTGACGGAGATATGGAAATCATCTTAAAGTGGGACAGTATTGATAGAGATGCGGGAAAAGGCGGATATACCAACAACTGCATAATTGACGCATACGAGCTTGACGGTACCAAAATGTGGAGAATAGACTTAGGAATAAATATCCGTCAGGGTCCGCACGATACGCAGTTTATCGTCGGTGATTTTGACGGTGACGGAGCGGCGGAGGTTTCCATGCGTACAGCGGACGGAACGATTGCGGGCGACGGCAAGGTTATAGGCGATGCAAAAAAGGATTGGCGCGATTCAAACGGCAAGAATCTGGAAGGACCTTTATACAATACGGTAT
>CACZPW010000013.1 GCA_902783115.1 uncultured Ruminococcus sp.
ATTGAAGAATGTATTTATAAATTATAATGCCAAGGATAACTTTGGTGATGATTTATATGTAAATGTGATATGCAAGTATTTTCCGGGCATAAAATTTACGACCATCATTCCCAAGGGCAGAGGCAAGGGCATCGACGGTATTTCCAATCTGAAAGTTATAAATGCAAATCCCGCTAAAATCAGGCGCCAGTACGAAAAGGCAATCGCCAAAGCGGACTGTTCGATATATGTGGGCGGCTCTGCTTTTACGGAGCCCGAGGACAATCTCGCCGATTTCTGGGATTTCAAGTATTTGTTCGCGGAAAATCCTATATACTATATAAGTACGGATTTCGGTCCCTATGTCAATACGGATTTCAGGCGGCTTAGCGAAGAATATTTTTATGACTGTGAGCGTGTCTGGTTCAGAGATACCGCCTCTGCGGCTGAGATCCGCGGCGATAACATAGATTATGCGCCCGACCTTGCGTTTATTGCAGAACTGCCGGAGCCTATAAAGACAAATAAGCAATATGCGGTCATTGCACCCGTTGATCTTATAGGCAGACGCGGCGTTACCATGTTCAATGAGGAATATCACAGAAAAATGCGGTTTATTGCCGAAACCCTCAAAAACAAGGGCTATGATATCATCACTCTTGCAATGTGCCCAAATGAATGGGACGATAAGGTTGCGCTGATGTTTAAGGATCTGGGAAATATCGTTGAGTATAACGGGAGCAATCTTACACAGCTCTTGTCGGTAATAACCGGCGCGGGAGTGGTAGCGGGCAGCCGTATACACGCTCTTATTCCGGCGATAATGTCGGGGGTAAGCGTTATTCCCGTTCTTTATAAGGAAAGCTTTGAACAGATAATATATGATATCGACAGTAGTTTGGCTTGCTTTGATGTAAAAAAGCTAAGCGAGGTTACCGAACAGTCTATTGCAAATATGTTGAAAATCAAACCAACATGCAACAAAGAGTTGATAAAAAACAAGGTTTTTGAAGAGCTTGAAAAAATTAAATCGGAAATTATTTAAAATAGTACTTGCAAAATTGAAAAATAGGTGATATAATATCAGCGTAATTATAATATATTTAACTCATTTGTAATATTTTTGATAATTATGCGATATTATCCGGTGTGAGGTTTCATATGGAAAATAACGAAGATATCAGAAATTTTGCTGACGATAATCCCGGCAAACGGGATAAAAAAAGGCTGCCTTGGGTGGTTATACTGCTTTGTGTTTTGGCACTTGCGGTTATTGTCGTAGCTTTGGTGTTTACGGTAAACAAGAAGCAAAGCACGGAGGGTAAGCAGTATCTTGAAGAAATAATCGAGCAGCATCTTGATCCGCCTGCGGATATCAAGGAGGGAGAGGATATTCCGAACCCGATCGATTTTGACAAGCTTAAGCTTCTCAATACCGATATTTATGCATGGCTTGATGTGCCCGGTACCGTTATAAGCTATCCGGTGCTCCAGCATCCCAAGGACGATTCTTACTATATAACGCACAGCTATGACGGCTCATCGTCATACTACGGAGCTATATTCTCACAGGCAATATATAATAAGAACGACTTTTCGGACAGTGCTACGGTGCTGTACGGTCATAATATGCGAAACGGCACGATGTTTGCGACGCTTTCGCAGTATACAAATGAGGAGTATTTTAAAGAGCATAACATATTTTATATCTATATGCCCGATAAGGTATTGAAATATCAAGTGTTTGCGGCGATCCCGTTTGATAACAGAAATATTCTGCATTCGTGGGACTGCACACAGAGAAATCAGTACTGGAATCTTGTTCAGACAATTCTGAACACCAGGAGCATGGATTCGTACATAGACAGGGAAATCGATGTGAATATGTATGATAAAATCGTGATACTGTCAAGCTGTTACCCCGGTGACAGTTCGAGGCGGTACTTGGTAATAGGTAAATTAATGTAATTCAACCATTCAGGGAGGAGAATGTAAAATGAAAAGGTTTTTATCAATCAGCTTAGCCTGTGCAATCATGGTGTTGTCGCTTACAGCTTTGGCGGCAAGTCCGGGGCACGGTGGCGGAGGCGGAGGCAGCAGCAGACCTGCTGTTACACCCCGTCCTGCGGGTTCGGCAACACCGACTCCTGTAGCGACCGCGACTCCGGAAGCATCACCCGAGGTTACATTGGCACCGGGTGAAACGGCAACTCCTGAGCCGACGTCGGGTCCCGAGGTAACGGAGACTCCTGCGGCAACAGAGGAGCCGGGTACGGAAACGCCCGCTCCGACGGGCGCACCGGGTGTGAATCCGCCGGTAATAGTAACACCGGGCGGTACAAATGAGATACCCACAGGCGAATATGTAGAAGTTATAGAGATGCCGGGCGGCGTTGAAGGTAATGACGATTATACGGATCCTACAGGCGAGATCCCCTCGCTTAACAGTGACGGTTTTTCGGAGTATGCTTCGTATGAGGTTATAGCTTCGGACAAACTTAAGGATGAGATAAACGGCGATCCCGATAAGAAGGTAAAAATTACCGTAGACCCCGGTATTGATCCCACAAAGGAATTTACCGTAGAAGTAAACTATGGTGACGGTTGGTATGCCGTTTCTCCGGAGGATATCATCCTGAATGATGACGGTACTGTTACTCTTACGCTCGATAAGATAGGCGCTGTTTCGTTCTTTGTAAAGAATGACGGTACTATCGGTACCGATGACGGCGCAGGCCGTCCCGCAAAGGACGTTCCGAGTTCAGAGGCGTATTATACCGTTGATAAGAATGTTGACTACACTGTAGTATCACCGCAGACAGGTTATCTTGATGCATGGGAAGTTTCTTACGGTATTCCTGCAGCATTGAACTGAGATGAGAGAATTGTTGAACGGACACAATAAAACTAAGCTGATAATAATAATTGCCGCAGTAATCGCGTTACTTGCGGCAATTTATTGTGGTCTGAATTATCTTGAAAATTACGGTCAGGTAAAGGACGTATCGGGCGATGGCTTTGTAAGATCCGTTCCGGATATTACATACGAGGGCAATACCTATCGCTACAAGAGCAGACTGAAAAATATTATGGTTTTGGGTATAGATAACAGTGAAAGTGATTACATAAAGAACGGTGTTGCATATAACGGCGGCAGGTCGGATATGATTTTCCTTATTTCTCTTGACTATAACAACAAGACCGTAACGCCGATACAGATAAACCGTGAAGCTATGGTTGAATTTGCCCCGTCAGATCAGGACGGCACAAGGCTTGGCTCGGACTATGAGCAGATATGTCTTGCGTATGCCTACGGTGACGGCGGTAAAATAAGCTGTAATAATACAAAGGCGGCGCTGTCAAATCTTTTGTACGGCACACCCGTAACAGATTGCTTTTCAATGAAAATTGACGGCGTTGCGCCGTTAAACGATGTTGTCGGCGGCGTAACAGTGACGGTCGAGGATGATTTTTCAAATATAGATCCGAGCCTTGTGCAGGGTGAGGAGGTTACCCTGACAGGCGAGCAGGCGGAGGAGTTTGTGCGTTCGAGAATGAACGTAGGCGAAGGCTCAAATGAAGAACGTATGTCAAGGCACCGCACATATATCAAATCGTTTATGGAGGCCGTAAGACCTAAGCTTGATGAAGACAGAACATTTATAGCCACACTGCTTGAAAGTATTTCGGATTACAGCTATTCGTCCATGAATGCCTCCAATATGGGCGCGATCATAAGAAATACAGCCGATTTTGAGGTCAGGGACATAATAACTCCGGCGGGTACGTTTTTGCAGACGGAAAGCGGCCAGGATTGGGCACAGCTGCAGCTTGACGATGCGGAGCTAAAGAACATAATCGTAAACACATTTTATGAAAAGCTGGACAAATAAAAGGTTTCAGGTATAAAAATGAAATTTGAAATATACTTTATCGTATTTTTGGAGTTTGCATTTTTGTTTATGGTCGGCAGTATGCTCGGCTGGTGCTTAGAGCTGGTTTACAGACGCTTTTTCGCAAAAAACAATTCCGAACACAAATGGATAAATCCGGGCTTTTTAACAGGTCCTTGCGTTCCGCTTTACGGATTCGGACTGTGCGCCATGTTTTTTATGGCAAACTTTGATTTGGGACTTGATACTGGAGTATTGGGTAGCGTAATACGGGTGATCTTAATGTCCGTTTCGCTGACGGCTATTGAATATGTGGCAGGAATAATCTTTATCAAGGGCATGAACGTAAAACTATGGGACTACTCGGACGAGTGGGGGAATGTGCAGGGCATAATCTGCCCCAAGTTTTCATTTTACTGGACAGTTCTTGCGGTTATTTTCTGTTTTGCGGTAAACCCGTTTGTGGCGGATTCGCTTGTGTGGTTTGTCGATAATGTATGGTTTTCGTATTTTGTGGGTATATTCAGCGGATTTTTTATAATCGACTTTTCGGTATCCTTAAATCTCATGAATAAGATCCGTGCCTTTGCTAAGGAGTACGATATCGTCGTAAAGACGGAGGAACTAAAACAGAATATAATCGCATTTAAAGAAGACCACGATATAGGCGGCAGGTTTATGCTTGCGCTACATACATCGGGCACACTGCGTGAAAGGCTTACCGAATACATAGATAAAATCAAGGAAAAAAGGGAACACAAATAAATGGAACTTACCTCCATGAAGAATATAAAAGAGATACAGCAAAAATTCGGGTTCACCTTTAAAAAAGGTCTGGGACAGAATTTTCTCACCTCTGCTGCGGTCATTGATAAAATAGTCGATGCGGCGGACTGTGAAAACGGTGTGATCGAGATAGGCCCGGGCTTCGGAGTTTTAACTCACGCCCTGTCCGAAAAATCAAAAAAGGTTGTGTCGGTTGAAATCGATGAACGGCTTGTTGAGGTTTTGGAGTATACGTTGTCGGACTGTGACAATGTAAAGATAATAAATGCAGACGTTTTAAAGACCGATCTTAAAAAAATCATACGGGACGAGTTTGGCGGCGTAAAAATTTCCGTTGCCGCAAATCTGCCCTACTATATAACAACCCCCATCATAATCAAGCTCATCGAGGACAAGCTCCCGCTTGACTCGATAGTCGTTATGGTGCAAAAGGAGGTCGCGCAAAGAATTTGCGCAATGCCCTCCACCAAGGATTACGGGGCAATATCCGTGCTGTGTCAATACTATGCGGAGCCGTCGGTTGTTACGGAGGTCAAGGCGTCGCTTTTTGTTCCTCCGCCGAAGGTTGACAGTGCCGTTTTAAAGCTTAAGCTAAGAGATAGGCCGCCTGTCATAACAAATGACGAGACTATGTTTTTTAAATGCGTCAAGGCGGCGTTTTCAAAGCGCCGTAAAACCCTGCTAAACTGCCTCAGTTCATTTTTCGGTATGGATAAGGGGCTGCTTACGGAGGCGATGGAGCGTATAAATATCGCACCGTCAAGACGGGGTGAAACCTTGACCTTGCAGGAATTTGCGGCTTTGGCGGATATGCTGTGCTGTTTACAGAGATAATATAACGATAGCAGTGTTTTCCCGGCGAAGGGCGCTGTTATCTTTTTTTGCGTAAAATAGTATTTTTTAACAAAGTTTGTCGGTTATTGTTGCATTTTTCTTAATTTTATGGTAGCATATAAGAGACTTGCTTTTCGATGACGATAGGCGTGCTGTGGGAGTTTTTGAATGCGGCATGGATATATTCTTCCATACGGATATGCAAAAGGACTTTATAGTGCAGAGTATCAACTCCTGTGCGCTCGATCCGGCAAAAAATCAGGCTGTTATAAGCGTAAGGGATATTATATCGACCGAAATCCTTACGGCATCGGGCGAGGTATATAAGGTTGACGGCGGCTTTTTGGATATAGGTATTCTTGACAGTATGAAGGATCTGTTCGTGAACTTTATCGGTGCGGTAGTATTCTGTATTTTCGGCTTTATTTATGAGAAATCGGGCGAAAATAAGAAGCTCGCATCGTCCGTTGTGGAGGGACTTAAAATCACTCCCGACCGTAAATAACATAGGACATATTATAAAAGGCAGTTATCCGCAGAGGTAACTGCTTTTTTTGGTATGCGCAGGCATTTGTAACACATTCGTAATGTAAAAGCAATACTATTTGTCAGCCTTGTTATTGACGGTAAAAAAATATAGTGATATAATTTATATAACTGTAATTCAGTCTGACAGAAGAACTTTGCTTAAATACAAGGAGGCAGGCAGGACTAATTATGAAATCAAAATTCAGCGTAAAGCGTTATTTTCAGGTTCTGGGTATTGCCCTTGCGGTGATTGTTGCCGTAGGTGCGGTGCTGATGGGCTTTAATTATGATAAATACAATACCATGAGCGGAACGGTCTTATCCGATGTCGACAACGGTAAGATAAACATTTTGGCTTTGGGTGTTGACGTTGAGGGCTTAAGAACGGACGCTATGATGCTCTTTAGCTTTGATACGAAAACCAAGGATATAAACGTACTTACGATACCACGTGATACAAGAATGTATATAGGTAACCGTTATCAGAAAATAAATGCGGCTCACGCATTTATGAAAAACGGCGAGATAGGCGGCCCCGAAGCGTCGGTTGAAGCGGTGCAGAGGATAACCGGCGTGCCGGTAAACTTCTATGTGGAGCTTTCATTTGACGCGGTCGCGCATATTATAAATATTCTGGGCCCCATCGAATTTACCATACCCGACCTTTATA
>CACZPW010000014.1 GCA_902783115.1 uncultured Ruminococcus sp.
AAAAAAAAAAAAAAAAATAAGCAACAATAATTCACATTCAAATCTTGCACCGGGACTTGATTTGACGTGAGAAGGGGGACAATATGAACAAATCAAACCGCGACGAGGCGCTTGATGCACTTGAGCATAACGACGAAGAGCTTGTCATAGAGATTTTAAGGGGCGACGATGATAAGAGTGTTGATGACGAGCACGAAGGCCCCGACAAGAATTCTCAGGTGACAGCCAAGCTCAAAAATTTCGGCATGGAAAGCATACCGTCAAATGCGCTGAAGCTTTACAGAAAGCACTTCAAGGGCAGATTTTTAAGAAGTGTGGGAGTGATTGCGCTGATCGTTGCCGTAGTGCTTATCGTATCAAACATCATACAAAACCGGAGCTTTGGCGTAACGTTTTATCAGGTGAGATCGGAAAAGGTTTCCGATAATATCAGGATAATAGAGCTTGCGGATCTTCACAACAAAAAATACGGAAGAAACAACAGCGACCTTATAAAAAAGATAGCGTCGCTTCACCCCGATCTTATATTCTATGCTGGCGATATGATGAACTACAAAAACGATGATTATTCGGTTATGTTCAATTTGTCCGACGAGCTTGCGAAGATCGCGCCGATATATGCCTGCTACGGCAATAACGAGCTCGACCAGCAGCTGTTCAAGGATAAGACCTTTGTCAAGAAGCTGGAAAAGCACAATGTTGAGCTGTTGAGCAATGAGGCGATCGACATAACGGTCGGCAAGACGAGTATACAGCTGATTGCAATATCGGACGGGCTTGAACAGTTTGACGTTAAAACCAATAACGCAAAGCGGTTTATTGAAAAATTGGAGCCTACAAACGATTGCAGAATATGCCTGACACATTATCCGGAGCTGTTTTTGAACAGGCTTTTGCACCGCGGCATAGATGTTGCATTTACCGGTCATGCGCACGGCGGTGCGATACGTTTGCCTAAGATCGGCGGACTTTACAGTACCGGCGAGGGCTTTTTCCCAAAATTCACATCGGGAGTATATGAGGTTGACGACGGCACTCAGGTCGTAGTCAGCAGAGGACTTGGTTCACACGGTATCCTGCCGAGGATAAACAATCAGCCGGAATTGGTTGTTGTGGATCTTTGCTGGTATTGATAAACGGAAGGTGGAAACAAAAAAATGGAGTTTAACACAAGGCGGCTGTATGATTTTGTCCGTAAAAACAAGCTGGCAAAATTTTTAGACAATATATTTAACAGGTTTTTCAGCCCCATAGAAAAAACGTTGAACGATATTGATATCAACTATGCCGATCATTCGGTTATCAAAAAGACGTTGATAGGACTGTTCAATTTAAGAGGCGCGATAGTATTTCTGATATTGCTTGTGCTTGTTTGCGCGGCGGGTATATTTGCCGCAATGAATGCGGGCGAATCCTCGGCTCAGATGAACTTGAACTATGAGGAAAGCGCAAAAGGGCTTAACCCAAATTCAACCAGATTCAACATCTATGAGATAAAATCACCCGAGGTGGTTGAAAAGATGCTTTATTACTGCGGAATTGAGCCGGAAGATGTGGACATGGATAATCTTATCGATTCCATAACGGTAAAGCCTACAAATTCAAAAGGCTTTAATTCCGACGATTATTATATAGCAACGTCGTATAAGATATCGTTAAAAAAGCCTGCCGATATAAAAACCGTAAACGTGCGTGAGCTGCTTACATTTTTGTGTAAGGCGTATACAGATATTTTCTATGACCGGTATGCGGAAAACAGATCGGTGCTTACATTCGACGTTGAGGAATTTGACGATCTGGAATTTTTGCTCGTTGCAGACCTGCTTGATGTAAAGGCGCAGCAGCAAAGCAAGTATTTGAATACCCGTGTAAAGCAGAGCAAGACATTTACCGACGGAAGCTCGGACGAAACGTTCAAATCACTTGCGGAAAAGGTTGAGGATTTTAAAAATTACGATATTGAAAGCTACCGTTCATACGTTTTGCAGACGGGAATAGCAAGCGACAAGGCGCACTTTAACGGTGTTTTAAGCTATTCAAACCTTATGAACCGTGTGAAGTATGACAAGGATATGGCGTCCTATAACGTCCGTTATGACGGAATAGCTCTATATAACGAGGCAATGATAAGCATTGTAATGATACCTACCATTGACCGTGAAAAGAGCAATTACTACATGTCAAAGACAAAGACGGGTATGGACTACATGGCAAAGCAGGCCGACAATTATCTTGCAACAGCTCAGGAGACGGCTAAAACCATACAGACCAATAACGATGTACTTGCCAAAATGCAGGCGGGAGAAAATAAAAGCGAGAATATTAAAAAGGCGCAAAAAATGATCGAGGATATGCAGAACAAGTTTACTGAGCTTGGAAAGCAGATCGCGCTGGTCGATAAGGCATACATAAAGTATAAAACAAAGGACTATGTAACGTTCCAGGTAAGGGCTATGTCGCTTATGCGGCGTATAAGACCGGATATGCTTGCAATAATTGCGATTTTGCTTGCGGCGTCCGCGTTTGCGGGACTTTGGATACGGTTCAGATATCTTGGCGGAGGTGAGAAGAATTGAGAGAGTTTCAGATTCTGAGGTACCTTGCCAAAGGTAAGTTCCTGATTTTTATCATAGCGCTTGCAGGTGCGCTTGGAGTGTATTATTATGCAAGCTCCAACCAAACCTACACGGCAGTGACCGCCATACGTTATGCAAATGACGCTATTTCACAGGGCTTGGCTCCCAACGGTGATTCGCTCGATGTTTCCGAGATATATTCATCAACGGTCATATCGGGTGCGATAGAGGATTTGGGGCTTGACTGTACGGTAGATGATATACGTTCCAAATTCAAGGTAGAGCCTATCATTTCCGATGATGAGGAAGCGAAGAAGGAAACCGCTTTGGATAGGGGTGAGGAGTATTATTATTTCCCGACGGATTACAAGATCACCTATGAGGTCGATAACAGTAAGTCGATGAGCTATGCAAGGTACGTCCTTGATGCGGTTTTGAAGAATTACTACAGATTCTACAGTGAAAAATATGTCGATCAGCTTATTCTTCCGAATAATGCCGCAAATATCAAGTCAAACGACTATGATTATATCGACAGCGCGGACGTTATTCAGGATTCCGTAAAGGAGATAGACGACTATCTTATACAAAAGAGAACTATGTATCCCGATTTCAGAGCTTCGGCGACGGGATATACCTTCACGGACCTTGAGCAGATATATAATTTCATAAACACAAATGATGTGCCGGGGCTGTACGCAACGATCCTTGGCGGTAAATATACAAAGGATAACGAGGTACTGTTAAAGAAACGTCAGGAAAACATAGACCGGATAAATATAAGTATTGCCAACAACAAGGAAAAGGCGGATAAGCTGTATGCGCTGATAACCAAATACAGTGATAAGGGCATAAACAGCACAATGAAAGCCAACCAGGATCCGTCGCATGAGAGCCAAGGCTCCATGATAATAGAGGATGTTGACGAAAACCGACATGAAGAGGTAATAGACGTTACGACAACGTATGACGATCTCATTCAGGAATACGTTGCCATAAACCAGTCTATGAGAATAAACGAAATAGACAGAAATCATGAGGAATACATCAAGTCGGTATTTATAAACAATCCGAAAAATGTTTCCCTCAGTGATAAGGTTGAGTCGGATATTGAGGAGCTTTCGCAGAAGCTCAATCAGGAATATGTGCTTGTAAAGGATACCGCAAAAGAGCTTAACGAATACATCGGAGCGCAGTACTTAAAGGTTTTAAACTCCATTGTTACCACGCAGGCGGTAAATATCAAGATATATATCGTTCTTGCACTGGTGCTGTTCCTGTTTATAGGCTGTGTGGGTGCGGTAATCGTCGGAAGAGTATCAGACTTTGTTCAGTATATTCTTTATACGGACAAGAAGACAAAGCTTCCCAACCGTCAGATGTGCGATATGTACATTGATACCCTTGCGGAAAATATACTGCAGGAGGGATGTACCTGTATCGTTATCAAGCTCAAAACTCTTAATGAGCTTAACGAGAAGGTCGGACACTCCGCAGGTGATATGCTCCTTTCGGATTTCGGACGTATACTCAAATTTACCGCAAAGCATTACGGATTTATGGGCTATAACGGCGTAGGTCAGTTTATAGGAATATTCGAGCAGTGCGCGGTATCGAAGGCGGAGCTGTTTATCGAGCAGCTCAGTAAGAGCATAAAGGAATATAACGATAAGCACGTTGAAGTTCATATCAAGTGTTCGGTTGCGTTTGCAAACTCAACGGACGACGAGATATACGATATAAGAGCGCTTATAAGACGTGCATTCAAGAGAATGAAATAAATGTAAAACGGGCTGTAAATTTTTTTGCAGCCCGATTTGAGGCTGTATATCAAAAAATTAGAGATGAGGTGAGCAACGGTGATTGGATTCGGTAAGAACAGCAGCAAGAGGATACCTATAGGCTATGAAGATTTTAAGCTTCTTATTGACGGCGGATTTTACTATGTTGATAAGACAATGCTCATCTATGACCTTTTACAATACGGTGGACAGAATAATCTTATCACCAGACCGAGACGTTTCGGGAAAACCTTGAACTTCAGTATGCTCAGATATTTCTTTGATATTACCGAAAAGGATAACGCCTATCTTTTTGAAGGCAAGGAGATCATGGCGCATGAAAAAGAGGTAGAGCCGTACAGAAATGCGTTTCCGGTCATTTCACTTTCCATGAAAAGCGCAAAGCAGGGCAATTACAGCCGTGCTTTGTTTGGCATCTGTATGGAAATAAGGGAGCAGTTTATAAAGTACAGCTATATCCTTGACAGTGACAGGATAACAGAAACGGAGAAAAGGGATTACAGACGTATTTTAGAATGTGAAACGGGCGATGAACTGCTGTTCGGAACGGCATTGAAAAAGCTCAGTATGGCGCTGAGCAAATACTACGGGCAAAATACGGTCATTTTCATTGATGAGTATGATATGCCGCTTGAGGACGCATTTTTATCGGGTTATTATACGGAAATGGTTTCTTTTGTGAGAACATTGCTCGAATCGTCGCTTAAAACAAATCCGTCGCTTCAATTTTCGGTTATAACCGGCTCGCTGCATATTTTAAATGAGAGCATATTCTCGGCTATAAACAATGTTGAGATAAATTCGATACGTTCAAGCGCGTATTCTGAGTATTTCGGGTTTACCGATAAGGAACTTGATAATCTGTGTGAATATTATAAGCTTGACGGCAAGAAGGAGGACATATCGGAATGGTACGGCGGGTACCGTTTCGGCGAATGTAACTTATACAACCCGTGGAGCGTTCTGCATCAGATAAAGCAGTGGACGGTCGATAACGATAAGCCGCTTCAGCGTCAGTGGAAGGATATGAGCTATAACGAGTTCATAAGCGGACTGATCACGAATACAAGCGTGGACATCAACCGCCCGGTACAGGATTTGCTTGACGGCAGGGAGGTATACAGTAAGATTTACGACAGTATATCCTTTGTAGACGTAAAAAACGATGTTGCCGCCATATATACCTTTATGTATTATATTGGTTACCTTGCAATAGCAGGTAAGGAAAAAGGGGAGAACGGTACCGTATATTCGCTCAGGATCCCGAACAGGGAAACCTGGGGCTGGTACAGCGATATGCTTATGCAGACGGGCGATGCCGTTTGGCCGCCGCCACCGCAGGAAAAGGACGATAAGCCGGTAGACGTCGGAGACAAGCCGGAGAGCAAAAATAATGAGAACCGGAATAAGCATGACGAGGATGAGGACGCCGAAAGATTTTCGTGTATACTTGAGTAAGAGGAGGACTGTGAATTGAGCAATACAAGAACGCAGAATGCAAGAAGAAATATCTATGCTTCACTGGTTAACAAGGTTGTTACTCTTATACTGCCGTTTCTTACAAGATCGGCGATAATATATTTTGTCGGTGTTCTGTATCTGGGCTTGAACGGATTGTTCACCTCGATATTATCTGTTCTGTCTCTTGCCGAGCTTGGCATAGGCTCGGCGATGGTTTTTTCCATGTATGAGCCGATAGCCAAAAACGATACAGAGACTGTATGCGCGCTGTTAAATCTGTATAAAAAAATATACAGAATAATAGGTACCGTAATATTGGTGCTTGGATTGGCGTTTACGCCGTTTATAACAAAGGTTATTCACGGTGATATACCGACGGACACCAATATTTATATTTTATATTTGATTTCGCTTGCAAATACGGTTATAAGCTATTTTATGTTTGCGTACAAGAACTCCTTGCTTGCCGCAACGCAGAGAATGGACGTAACAACAAATATAACGACCGTAATGGCAACGATCGCAAATTTAGTGCAGATATTGCTTCTTTCCATATTCAGGAACTACTATTTTTACTGTATCGTAACCCCGTTTGTAACGATATCGGAGAATATTATAAGAGCGCATTTTGCAAACAAGCTCTATCCTGAGTATCAATGCAGGGGCGAGGTCAGCTCTGAATTAAAGACCGAAATAAAGAAAAGAGTTTTCGGGCTGTTTATTTACAGGCTTTCAAGAGTTATGCGTTATTCGCTTGACAGCTTGGTATTATCCACTTTTTTGGGACTGACGGTTTTGGCAAAGTATAACAACTATTTCCTGATAATGAATTCAATTGTCGGAGTTATGGATATTATGACAAACAACATAACCGCAAGCATAGGAAATTCGATCGCCCTTGAGACGCAGGAGAAAAACTACAACGATTTCAGAAAAATACAGCTTATATATATGTGGGCTGCGGGATTCTGTACAGCCGCGCTGTTCTGCCTGTATCAGCCGTTTATGCGGATGTGGGTAGGCGAGGAGCTTATGTTTGACGGTCTTATTATGAGCGTTTTCTGTATCTATTTCTTTATAAACCGCTGCGGCGATGTGTGCTATACATACCGTCAGAGCGCCGGACTGTGGTGGGAGGACAGGTACAGACCGATAGTCGAGGCTGTTGTAAACCTTACTCTGAATATCATATTGGTACAGATAATAGGCGTTGTGGGCGTTATGCTCTCAACCATAATAGGTCTTGTGTTTATAAATGCTATATGGGGCTCAAAAATACTGTTCAAGCACTATTTCACAAATTTCAAACAGTCAAAATACCTTCTGGAGCTGCTTATGTTTATAGTTGTGACTACGGTTGCCTGTGCGGTATGCGGAGCTATTTGCCATATCATGCCCGTTATAGACAGATCGTTTAAGGCGATAGTGTTCTTAGGCATAAGAGGAATTATAAGCGTTATCGTATCCAATTTGATTTTCTGGCTTGCTTACAGAAAGCTTCCGCAGTATAGCGATATGGTAAAGCTCGCTAAAAAAATGGTAAAAATAAAAGGCTGAAAACATAGCCTTATACAGTTTTCGTGATTGGTGATTTGAGCTGATGAAGATTTTGATTGCAACGGATTGCTATATATATAATACCGGCGGTATTACGGCGTCTGTTCTTGCGCTGTGTGCGGGGCTTCGCCGCTTGGGGCATGAGGTGAGAACTCTCTCGCCGTCTTGCAGATACAAGTCTTTTAGGGACGGAGATGATTACTTTGTCAAATCCGTCCCCGCATTTTATTATCCCGGTCTCCGCATCGCATTTCCGTCAAACGATCATTTGTTAAAGGAAATCGAGGCGTGGGATCCCGATATAATTCATGTGCAGACCGAGGGCTCGTCATACCGTATGTCGAAAAGGATCATGAAGAGATGTGAAGTACCTCTCGTTATGACCTGCCATACCGATTATGCACATTTTTTGTTTGGGCGCTGCCGGAATTTGACAGCGGTAAAAGGGTTTATGTCTGTAATAGGCAGGATCATGTACCGCAGGGCGACGGCGGTAATAGTTCCGTCTGAAAAAGCGGGCAGATTCCCGTTCTTAAGCTCAATGCAGGAACGCTTGCATGTTATACCAAACGGCATGGAATTGGAAAAATACCAAAAAAAGCTTTCCCAAAATGAAAGGCAAATACTCAGAAACTCTTACGGAATAGATGACACCGATAAAGTGATAGTGACCGTTTCAAGACTTAGCAAGGAAAAGAATGTCGGCGAGCTTATCGGATTTTTACCGGCGCTTTTTAAAAAGCTTGACGGCGTGAAGCTTCTTATCGTAGGTGACGGACCCGATAAAGAGCGTCTTGAAAAGCAGGTCAAAAAGCTTTGTCTTACAGACAGCGTGATATTTACAGGCAGAGTTTTAGCAAATGATGTTTGGCGCTATTTGGGTGCGGGCGATGTGTTTGCGTCGGCTTCGACCTTTGAGGTACACAGTATGAGCTATCTTGAGGCTATGGCGCAGGGACTTCCCCTGCTTTGCCGTGCAGATGACGCATTGGACGGCGTTCTGGGACATGGTTATAACGGTATGATATACCGTTCGCAGGACGAATTCGCGGATTTTGCATACAGAATACTCGCTGATGACAGGCTGAGGGATAGTATGGGACAAAATTCATTAAAAAAGGCGTCGGACTTTTCAAGCGACGTATTTGCCGCATCCGTTATCAGCCTATATGAAAAGGTACTTAATAAAAACCGTGAAAGGAGCAGCGTTTGCCAATGAAAAATAATTATACCGTAAAGCAATGCCGCGACTATATGACAAGGCTTCTTATGCGCCGCAGTATAATTGCGCTTTGTGCGGGCTTGCTTACCATAATACTTTCTTTTTACGGGATAATTGCGGGTATCGACAAAACGGTAGGCGTTATAGGCAAGAACGCCTTTGTCTCGTTTATTTATTTTACAATGATTTCAAATACGATCGCCGCATTGTCGGCGACGTTCACAATACCGTTTGCTATCGAAGGCATACGCAAGAAGCGTTTTACGCTTCCCGGCTGGATCGCGATCATGCATTATTGTTCAGCGGTTTCCTTGACAATAGTGATGATTTTGGTCGTAGGTATTATGAGCTGGGTGTCTCCGGAGGATGCGTTCGGAGATTTTAATATTATCCTACATATCTTTTGCCCAATCCTTATACTAATTTCATTCTTTCAGACTGAAAGCGGACACATATACACTTTAAAGGAACAGCTGATAGGTACAGCACCTTTTGTTATATATATGACTGTCTATTTGGTTGAAGTGATAGTGATAGGTGAGGTAAACGGCGGCTGGCGTGATATTTATTATGTCAAGGAATTTCCGTATTATGGGCTCTCGGCTGTGGTGCTGCTTGTATCGGTGTTTGGTGTGGGGTATGCGATAAGGATAATAGCAAATCGCCTGACAAGGGTGAGGACGAATAAAATGTTTTCGTTTTGGACGGACGGTGTCGATCCGCTGGAGCTTGGCATAGAAGCATACGGACTTGGCGTTATGACGGGTAAAAACAGCGATAAAAGCAATGTGCGTATTTCGTATGATATACTGGAATATCTTGCAGAAAAGTACCGGCTTGACATTGATACTCTTGCAAAGCCGTTTATGAAAGGTCTTGCAAACGGTTTTAATGAAAAAGAAAGTAAGACTAAATGAGAAGAAGATTTGTCTAAGTAAAAAAATCGGCAGGAATCAAATCTTGCCGATTTTTGTTAAGTATAATTTCACACCGTGCAGTCAATTTATTCTTTCATCAATCACCGTACTTGCATACGGTTTCATACTATCCGTGCCGTACCATGTCATTATCTTGATACGGTCGGCTTTTTTACTGCTGTCAAACGTTACGGAAATATCCTGTTTGTCCTCGTAATTTTCAATTACCGACACGGCAATAAGCATGTTATTTTTATCGTACACCGCCATGAAAACCGATGCAGACACTCCTTCGGAATCAAAACTCGCAAAAACGGTAGTTTTATCGCCATTTGTTTCCGGTTTTGTATATTTCGGTTTGCTGTCCGTTCCGAAGTTTGCCCATTTATATCCGTCATTTCCCACTCTGTTGAACGAATACGTATCTCCTACATTTATTGTAAATTCCTTTATAAACTCATCGGGTATTTCATATGCTGTTACATTGCCGTCTTCGTCCGTTATCTCGGTAATGGGTGTGTCGTCTGCAACGACCCGAATTACTGCCGCTCCTTCGCACAATGCCGTCACATTGCCGTTTTCGTCAACCTGTGCGACATCGGGATTTAGCGATTCCCAGTAAACATTCGGGAATGTGGCATTTGCAGGCACTACCGATACATTGAGTTTAATGCTGTCGCCCTCGTTTAGGTCAATATATGAGGACATAAGCGATATGCCTTCGTCAATTCTTTCAACAGGTACATACGTTTCGGGGTTTTCGGACAGTTCAAGAAGCCTTTGCACTTCGCAGTCCTCATCATCATATAACGCACTTAAATCACATTCGTTTTCGCTGCCTATGTTTATATTCGCACCGACAAAGGTAGGATAATAA
>CACZPW010000015.1 GCA_902783115.1 uncultured Ruminococcus sp.
AGCTTTTTTTGCGCAAGGATTATCAGATCGTAAGCTTTGACGATTACGCCGATATTTATATTGTGAACACCTGCTCCGTTACGAGTATGTCCGACAGAAAATCACGGCAGATAATACGGCGCGCAAAAAAGCATAACGGCGGCGCCATTGTTGCGGTTACGGGCTGTTACGCGCAGACTGCGGCCGAGGAGGTACTTAAAATCGACGGCGTAAATGCGGTGATCGGGAATCAGAACAAATGCAATATCGTTGAGATCTGCGAATCCCTATCCCCCACAGCTTCCCATAACGCCGTTTACGATATTATGAATATCCACGAATTTGAAAATCTGACCGTAGACAGCTACCAAAGCAGAACAAGAGCGTTTATAAAGATCCAGGACGGCTGTAACCAATTTTGCAGCTACTGTATAATACCGTATGCGCGAGGGCCTGTAAGAAGCCGTGATAAAGAGAGCATATTAAGCGAGATAGAAAAGCTTGCGGCAAACGGCTTCCGTGAGGTCATTCTCACTGGTATCCACGTTGCCTCATACGGGTATGATACAAATACAAGCCTTGCCGAACTTGTTCTGAGCATTGATAAAATCGACGGTATTGACAGAATACGCCTTTCATCCATCGAGCCTATGGCGATAGACCGCACATTTATTGAAATGGTAAGAAATTCAAAGAAGCTTTGCAAGCACTTTCATTTATCGCTGCAATCGGGCTGTGATGAAACTCTGCACAGAATGAACAGAAAATACACCGCCTCTGAATTTATGAGCATAGTTGACGGGATCCGCGACATTTTTCCCGATTCCGCAATAACAACGGATATAATGGTGGGATTCCCCGGCGAAACGGATGAGGAATTTCTAAAATCGCTTGATTTTGTGAAAAAGGTCGGCTTTGCCGATGCGCATATTTTCCAGTATTCACCAAGGCGCGGCACGCCTGCGGCGGGGAAAAAGCAGCTTCTGCCCGGCATAAAGAGCGAGAGGAGTAAGCTTATGATAGCCGCAACCGACAAATCAAGAGCTGATTTTGTAAAAAGATTTACGGATCAAACGATGAGCGTACTGTTTGAGAGGGGCAGCAAGGGTGTATATGAGGGTAAAACCGATAACTACATAACGGTATTCGTAAAATCCGACTCAAATCTTTCAAATAAGCTTCTTGACGTTAAAATGGTCGATGCAAAAAATTCGTGCCTTATAGGCGAGATCGAAAAATAATACAGTGTGTGAAAATGCGGCTATTAGCAAAAATTTTCTGAGCAATTAACATTTTAATACTTCCTTACATAATATATACTAACATTGGTTTGAAAGGAGGTTTTATCATGGATTGCTGCCAGAATGTTGATAATGCATACGCTTGCCGTAAAAAGGGCTGTGACTTTGATACTGATATGATCCTTTGGGTTTTGATCATCATCGTAATAGTTTCTTGTATGTGCAACAACTGATTAAAATGAACATAAATAAACTCTCTTGAAAATCCTGAAATCCGTCCAAACGGCGGATTTCTTTTTTTAATATTTTTAAAAAAGGTGTTGACAAAATATATTTTCCTGCGTATAATGAATATATGAGCAATCATTCAATTATTCATGCATGGGGGTATGCACTATGACTTCAAAAAACGTTTCACACGGCGCCGAACACGGGCATCCGCACAGTGAGTGCTGCGGACACTCAAGCTGCGGCGGACATAAACACTCGAACTGCGGCGGACAAGAGCGCAGGCACAAACACTCGCATAACGGGTGCTGCGAACACTCGCACGGCGGGCACAAAGATTCGCATTGCTCTCACGGACATTCGCACTGCGGGTGCTGCGGACATTCGCACGAGGATAACCACATCATCATACGGCTTATTTTGGGGGCGGTATTATTCATAGCCGCCATTGTAACAAAAGCCCTTGTACCCTATTATGTGACTGCGGCTGTTTTCGGCGCGGCATACTTGATTTTGGGATATGACGTTTTATTCAATGCCGTAAAAGGAGTATTTGGCGGACATATATTAAACGAAAGCTTTCTTATGAGCACGGCAAGTATCGGCGCATTTTTGATAGGCGAACAGCCCGAAGCGGTTTTGGTAATGCTGCTTTACCAGGCGGGCGAAAAGCTGCAGGATACGGCGGTTTCAAAAAGCCGCAGATCCATTGCCGCCCTTATGGACTTACGCCCCGATTACGTCAGTATCGAGGATGGCAAGGAGATCAAAAACGTATCTCCCGACAACGTTAAAACGGGTGATATATTTGTTGTAAAGCAGGGGCAAAGGATCGCACTTGACGGAGTTATAACCGACGGCGAAACGTATCTTGACACCTCGGCGATTACGGGCGAGAGCGTCCCCCGCTATGTAAATACCGGCGATGAGGTATTGAGCGGGAGCATAAACACTGCGTCAACCGTTCATGTACGGGCAACAAAGGCATTTTCCGAAAGCACCGCCTCAAAAATCCTTGATATGGTCGAAAATGCGCAGGACAAAAAAGCCCGTTCGGAAAGCTTTATTACGGAATTTGCAAAATACTACACGCCTGTCGTATGCATACTTTCGGTGCTTGTAATGCTGATCCCCTCGCTTATAACGGGCGATACGAAAACATGGCTTATGCGCGGGCTTACGTTTTTGGTCGTTTCCTGCCCCTGCGCCCTGGTTATTTCCATACCTCTGAGCTTTTTTGCAGGGCTTGGATGCGCTTCAAAATCGGGCGTACTTATAAAGGGCAGTAACTGCCTTGAAATGCTTGCAAGACTGGGTACGGTCGTTTTTGATAAGACGGGAACGTTGACAAAGGGTAATTTCACCGTTACAAAAGTCAGCAGCGACGAAGCGTTATTCTATGCGGCGTATGCGGAATTTTATTCGGATCACCCCATTGCATCGGCAATAAAATCCGCCTTCGGTAAAAGCATAGACGCCTCAAAAATAGGCAAATACACCGAATTTGCGGGCAAGGGCGCGCAGGCCGTTATCGACGGCTCGCAAATTGTTGCGGGAAATATGCGTATTATGCGGGATATGGGTATATCCGTTCCTCAGATCGGGCATGGCGGCACAATAGTTTATCTTGCAAAGGATGGCGAATATCTCGGCTATATAATAATCTCCGATGAAATAAAGGAAAATGCAAAGGCAGCCGTATCATACCTTAACGGCGCCGGGATAAGGACCGCAATGCTTACGGGCGATAAATCGAGCAGCGCGGACGCGGTTTCAAAGGAGGTTGGCATTGCCGACGTATCGGCGGAGCTTTTGCCCGCCGATAAGGTGGCGTGTCTTGAAAGAATAATGGAAAAATCGCCGCCCAAACGCTATACCGCCTTTGCCGGCGACGGAATAAACGACGCTCCCGTGCTTATGCGCGCGGATATCGGTATCGCCATGGGAGGTATAGGCTCAGACAGCGCAATAGAGGCGGCGGACGTTGTTTTAATGGACGATGACCCCATGGGTATCCCCAACGCCGTAAGGATTTCAAAGCGCACGCTGTCCATTGTAAAGGAAAACACGGCCTTTGCGATCGGCGTAAAAATAATCATAATGGTTTTAAGCGCCCTGGGTATAGCAAATATGTGGCTTGCAATATTCGGCGATGTGGGAGTGAGCATAATTGCGGTTTTAAACTCAATGCGTGCGTTTAATGTAAAACAATCGTTACGATAATGTCAAGCTTTTGCACTAAAGCAGTGCAAAACAAGCCCGCGCGTGCTGTATAATGTTTGTGTACTATATTAGTGCAAGAGGCAAACATATGGATTATACTTACGAAAAGCTTTTGGGAAAACATATTTCCGATATAAGGAAGGCACATAATATGACGCAGGAGGAGCTGAGCACAAAGCTTCAGCTTGAGGGCTGCGATATTACAAGAAGTGCATTGGCAAAGATCGAGGTGGGACAGCGGCGTGTTTACGCGTCCGAGATACGGGCTCTTTCCTCGGTTTTATCCGTAAGCTGCGACGAGCTTTTGGTATAAAGTGCCAAATATTTCCATTTAATGGAATTTTTTTCCAAAATACCCTTGATTTTATTTCCAAAATATGGTAATATTATTTTGTAATAAGGGAACACATTAAGTAAACCTGTTTAATGCGTACCTTTATATAATAAATGATAGGGGGATTTTTACAATGAAAAAATCGATATCTGTTTTAATAGCAGATGACAACACAGAGCTTGCAAAAGAGTTATCCGACTATATGTCGGCGGTTTCCGACCTTGATGTGGCGGCAACGGCGAAGAACGGGAAAGAGGCTTTTGACCTGATACTGGAAACAAAGCCCGACGCGATACTTCTCGATATGGTCATGCCCGAGCTTGACGGGATAGGGCTTTTAAAGAAGCTCCAAAACACCAAGCTTGAGAAAAAACCGACGATTATCGCCTATTCGATATCGACCTTGGCAAGAACGGTTGAAACGGCGCTGTCGTTGGGTGCGGACTATTACTTGCTAAAACCGCAGTCAAACGAAAGGATATGCGATACGATCCGTGAATTTACGCGGGAGGTACAGCCCTTGACAAGAGATATGGCAAAGCCTGCCGTAAAGACCGACAGCCGCGATCTTGAAACCATTGTCACCGACTTTATCCATGAGCTGGGAGTTCCTGCGCATATAAAGGGCTACCAGTACATACGGAGCGCGATAATGATGGTTGTCGATAATATGGATCTGCTTAATTTTATAACAAAGCAGCTTTATCCCGATATCGCAAAGGCGTATAACACAACCGCAAGCAGAGTTGAACGCGCGATAAGACATTCCATCGAGGTTGCATGGAGCAGAGGCAAGCCCGAAACGATGAACGATATTTTCGGCTACACCATTCATACAGGTAAGGGAAAGCCCACAAACTCGGAATTTATCGCAATGGTCGCAGACCGTATACGTCTGCAGACAAAATGATTACTCCAAAATCCCCAAGCTATCAAAAAGAGCAATAAGTATTAAAAAAACAAACCGCACCGGATATTTTTTCACGGTGCGATTTGTTTTTGTTGCTTTTTAGCTTATTTTTTTGTATAATAGCGGTATAAATAATCAAGGAGACAGAATATGTGGGCATATAAAAGTGTATTTTATCAGATATATCCGTTAGGCTTTTGCGGGGCGCCGTTTGAAAACGACGGCAATGAGGAGCACAGGATATTAAAGGTTTTGGATTGGTCGGAGCATATAAAGGAATTGGGTGCGGACGCTGTATATTTTTCGCCCGTATTTGAATCTGACACTCACGGCTATAACACCCGCGACTACAAAAAAATCGACTGCCGTTTGGGCACGAACGCCGACTTTAAAACGATCGTGGACGACCTTCACAAAAAAGGCATAAGAGTAGTTTTGGACGGCGTATTTAACCATGTGGGCAGGGGCTTTTGGGCGTTTTTGGACGTTTTAAAAAACCGTGAAAATTCGCCGTACAAAAATTGGTTTTATATTGATTTTAACGGCAATTCCCCCTATAACGACGGTCTTTATTACGAGGGCTGGGAGGGAAATTACGACCTTGTAAAGCTGAATCTGGGCTGTGAAGAGGCGGTATGCCACGTCCTTGACGCAGTAAAGTACTGGATAGACGAATTTGACATTGACGGACTGAGGCTTGATGTAGCGTACTGCTTAAGCCACGAATTTTTAAGGCGGTTAAGAGCGTTTACGGACAGTCAAAAAGCGGATTTCTTCCTTGTGGGAGAGCTTTTACACGGTGATTATGCGCAGTATGTAAACGATTGCGAGCTTCATTCCTGCACAAATTATCAGTGCTACAAGGGCGTGTATTCAAGCTTCAATTCGATGAATATGTTTGAAATAATGCACTCCGTCCTGCGCTTTTTCGGGCCTGAGGAATGGACTGCGCTAAAGGGAAAGCATTTACTGAATTTCGTTGACAATCACGATGTGACAAGGATAGCAAGTATCTTGACAAACCCCGGACATCTGCCGCTTGTATATGCGATGATTTTCGCCATACCCGGCATACCCTGCGTTTACTACGGCAGCGAATGGGGCGAAAAGGCGTTGAAATCGGAGGGCGATCCGGCACTCCGTCCATGCCCCGCCGCACCGGTCAAAAATGAGCTTACGGATTATATTTCAAGACTTGCAAATGCGCATAAAAATTCACAGGCGCTTTGCTTCGGTGATTTCAGAACGGTGGTATTACAGAATAAGCATTGCATTTTTGAGCGAAAAACCGGTAATGAGCGGGTTTTGGTAGCAATAAATGCAGATGAAAACGAGGTCACCTGCCACTTTGACGCAGGCTGCGGAACAGCGGTCGATCTTATCACGGGTAAGCC